>JBJTHA010000402.1:0-5198 GCA_046094265.1 Cytophagales bacterium | reverse complement strand
GGGGTAGAAAGTGGTGCTGGCGCAAGGCTTATTAATCAGGCGAACAATACAGCGGCATTGGCCACAGCACTAACAAATTCTAATGTAAATTATAATCCCTCCCGCAGTCTGGTAGGAGTAGCTTCAGAAAAGCCAAAACTTTATGCTCCTTCAGAATGGAGTTCAGGTTCTAGTATTGCTCATCTGGATCAAGCTACCTATAGCGGAACCAACAATAGACTGATGCGTCCTCAACTAGATTTAAATTCGGTTGTTTTAGATCCAGGTCCGATCGTATTGAACATGTTTGCCGATATGGGCTGGGTTGCCCCGGCAATTGTACATACCCCATTGAAGGATACCGAAGTAACATCGAACGATTTTACAGTTTCGGTTACAGCTTCTTCTGATGGCACAACTGGTTATTCGATTAATAATCAAGTCAAGCTCAGGTATCAAATCAATGGCGGTGCAGAAGTGGAGCTTGTTCAAAGCCCCACGTCAGGAAACCAATATATATTTACCCTGCCAAAACCCTCTCAACCGACAGCCTCCACCAACTATAGCTATTACTTGGTTGTAACCGATAGCTACAACGGGCAAAACCGAACTTTTAGTAAACCTGGACAATTTATTCGACCAGGAGATTCAGATCTGCAGGCCACTTTTCAGTTTAAAGCCGGGCCAGATACTACAATTCCTGTAATTGTACATACCCCAAAAGATTTTGTTTTAGAAGGAACAACTTCACTCGAATTAAAGGTATTGGTTACGGATAATATAGGTGTGCAGGGTGCCAAAATCGACTACAAAATAAATGCTGGCTCTCTTCAGATGCTTAGCTTGGTTCAAGATAACGACACCACTAGCCTATACAAAGCCACTCTTCCAACAACGGGCTTAGTAAATGGGACTACCATTAGTTATCGAATAACTGCTACCGATAACTCTTCTAATGCTAATAGTGCCCTTGCGCCAACAGCTACAACTTTTTATGAAGTTGCTGTTATCGGAACGGCTCCTGCGCAGAA
This sequence comes from Cytophagales bacterium, assembly GCA_046094265.1. Classification (GTDB taxonomy): domain Bacteria; phylum Bacteroidota; class Bacteroidia; order Cytophagales; family Cyclobacteriaceae; genus ELB16-189. The sequence continues at coordinate 4,188 of JBJTHA010000402.1, read as the reverse complement.
TAGTTATTCAAATGATTTTAACTCGCCATCAAGTGATTTCTTTGGCAATGGTTACTCCATCATTACCCCTGCAGGTTTTAGTAATGGAGCGATTCATTCTTCACATCCTTACCCCGAAGCAGGCTCTGGCAGTTTAAATTTTAGCTATCAGTTGCGGGTACCTATTAAGGTGAAAGCACAAGGAGCTTCTATAAAGTTTGATGAAATAGTCTTAGTAGAACCTGGTGAGCCTGGCTCTGGTTTCGGTACCGATGCCTTTTATGATTATGTGGTTACGGAGGCATCGAAGGACGGTGGAGTATCGTGGAAACCTGTAGAGGATGGATATGACTCCCGTGCTAATGCTGATTGGTTGGCTAAGTACAACAGTTCTATCATCTCCAACATCTCTCAAGGAAAGGGTGACCCTACGCTTTTTAAACCTAGAGTTCTTGACCTATTAAAAAATTTCAAAGCTGGCGATGAAGTACTTATACGATTTCGTCTTTTTAGTGACCCAGGTGCAGCTGGGTGGGGTTGGGCTATTGATAACTTAAAAATCCAAATTGATGACGAGCCACCCATTCTTCTTCATAACCATTTAGATTATGTGATTGGTTCATCGAATTCTTTAGCCTTGACAGCTCAAGCTACTGACGCAAGTGGTGTGAGTAAAGTTTTTTTAGACTATAGCGTCAATAGCGGATCTGTCACTTCTATCGAAATGCCACTAAGTACTACCGCTAATACCTACAATTATGTACTTGATCTTTCGCCACTTGCTATTTCGGCCACCAACAAATTAAATTACCGACTTCGGTCGATAGACGTATTGGGAAATAGTATACAAATTCCTGCGGCTGGTTTTTTTGATGTGGTTCGTTTGAATATTGGCACAGCCCAAGCCTCCTATAGTTCTGATTTTAATTCTTCCAATACGGATTTTATTGGTAATTTTTTCTCGATTTCAACTCCTTCAGGATTCACCAATGGGGCCATCCATTCCGTTCACTCATATCCAAATGGATTTGGTATCCCAAATGCAACCTCTAATTATGCTTTTACTCTGACAAAGCCAATCTTAATAAGCGCTTCTAATCCTTACCTTTTATTTGATGAGATTGGCATTGTAGAGCCGTTAAATGATCAAATTAATGTAGAAGGCTCCAAAGACAACGGCAGTACATGGCAATCCTTTATAGTTGGATATACGGCTACATCTCAAGCTAGCTGGCTTTCTGCATACAATTCAAAATTAAATGGAACAGCGGCCTTGTTTACGTCACGTCTAGTGAACTTAACCCAAAACAGTTCGTTTAAAAGTGGCGACCAAGTATTAATCCGATTCAAAATGAATGTTAATTCAACCATTAATGCATGGGGTTGGGCCATCGACAACTTGTTTATTCAATCACCCATTACTGAGGTCGAGAAGAACATTATAGACAAAACAATGAGTGTTTACCCAAATCCAGCGGCAACTGAAACAATCTTCGTTTCACTTGAAACGCTGACAAATGATGTGGTGGATATGCAGGTGTACGCCTTGAGCGGAGCGGAACAAGTGAGGGTAGCAGCACAGCCTATTGATCAAAAGATTGAAAAAGAGATCAACATTTCTGGTTGGAACCCAGGACTATATTTTTTAAAGGCAAACGTTGGGGGATCAATTGTTACCAGAAAATTTGTTGTCGTGCGCTAGCTGATTAGCTTGTTAATTGCTTCAATAGCTGTAGACCTACGCACCTGCCGAGAACCTGAAATTTCAACAGTGGCTACCCCCGTGGTTGCCACTTCTTTTTTGTAAAGGTTCCAAAAGAATTCGCGCTTCTGTGGGTGTTCGCGCTGGGGGTCATCTTGCCAAGGAATATCGATATAGGTTAGCAAATATAGGTCATACCTGCGTTCGGCCATCCCTTGCAAGATTTGCTTATCGCATGTGCCAAATTTGTATTCGCTCCAAAATTTGATCACCAATAAATTAGTGTCGCAAATTAAAACCTTATTGGCATCGTTCAGCCATTCATCTTCCATGCGCAATTGGCCATGTGCAATTTCTGTAAGGTCGTGCTGCCGATAGGGTCTACCAAGTTTATTCAGATAGGCACGTGCATATTCTTCCACCCATGGGGTTTTGTAGTACTCACTTAAAAACTGCGATAGCTCAGTTTTGCCTGTGCACTCAGGACCAATAACGCAAACCTTTTTGATTTTCGATATCTGTGAAAAGGAAGTTGCCATTGTTTTTTTACAAATTAAAGCCAAATCATGCAATAGGTCAACCCAATGCCTATCTGACGAATGAAAATCAATAACGTATGAATGAATGATTTAATCCAGGTTGGTTATTTTCATTGCCAGCGTTAAAACGAATTTCCGTTCGGTTGCTATAATCACCAGTCGCTATCATTAAGTTAACTCAAATTGGCACTAGAATTTAACGATACAAACAATTCTGTGGGTAGCGAGTTGGGCTCAGCTATCAGCTTTATAAACGAAATGATACAGTCGAACTCGTCTTAGTTACCGTTGTTGAAGTTTAAGTTCCGCACTCCTGCCGCCCAATAGATAGTTGCTTTCATTTTCTCGTACTCCGCTTTGAGCTTCAATAGCTTTGATTGCGATTGGATGAGCTTCTCTTGCTGTACATTTATCTTGAATAAATCACTTTCGCCATTTTCCAAGTTAAGCAATTCAGCCTTTAAAAGGCGGTCATAGTTATCGGCTACTTCGTGTTGTTGCACAAGAATTTTGTTGGTGTTGATGATTTGATTGAATACCATGTTTACCTGATTGATGATTTCACGCTCTGCTTGCGTCTGCTCAAATCGCGTACTTTCAATTTTCACTTTTGTCAATGCCAATTTACTTCGCTCTTTTCTGAGTAAAATCGGCATCGAGAAATCGAGCCCAAACTTATAGTCGCTCCCGATGCGAAAGGGTTGAAAATCTCCATTAGGTCGCAAAGGTTGGTTGATAAAGTTGTAGTTTAAATCCAATCTTGGCTTTAAGTATTCAACGGCCAATTTTCGGTCTACTTCCAATTGATCGAGCTTTGTTCGCAACTTCACCAGCTCAGGGTGGTTTTGCTTCGCTTGAAAGGTGAGTTCTTCTAACGTTGAAGTTGAGAGTAGTTTTCCATCGTTTAGTACTAAAATGGGAGCCACCTCGGCCGAAAGCTGGATAGGATAACCTGCGTTGTCCCACAGATAATTAGATATTCTTATACCTGTGTTCAAAAACTCGATGAATGCCTCCTGCCTTTCCACTAACCTTTGTTGCAAGGTTATCTTTGCTTGCACTGTGTCGATAGCTGCTGCCTCGCCAAAACTGGCGTCCAGCTTTACACGCCTAAAAATTTCTTCTGCAATGATAGCGTTGCGGCTCAACAGCCGATAGTTATAAAATGAGTAATACCATTGCCAGTAGTCTTTGGCGGCATCAAGTAAAATCTTATTGATAAGTTTAATTTGCTCGGCATTGGCCATCACTGCAAATAGCTTCGCTTGTTTGAGAGCAGCCCTTCTGTCGTCTGTAAACAAGCCGCGCCCCAACGGCAAAGAAACACCGGTTGTCAGCTGTGCATTGTCTGCCGATCCGCCAACAATGTTTTCCGGATCGATAAACGCACCGGTGTTTCTTTCAAATCCTACCTTGGGGTCGAGCGGAAACCATGTAGGAATGGCAAATGAAGACTTCAGTTTATTGTAGTATTCTTTATCGCTAAACTCTTTAATGCTCAATTCGGTTGCCACTTTTGGGTCAAATGCTCCACGCGCCATTCTTATTTCTTGCCTCGCACTTTCACTTAATAACCGCGTCTGCTTCACAATCGGGTGGTACTCCAACATGGAGGCATACATGTTCTCTAGCGAAAACGGCTTGATGGTATCAGGTAAGATAAAAAGCGAATCGAAAGCAGACTGTGCATGCAATCCACCACTTACGCTTACCAACAAAATGAAAAGTAATCTGGCCATGTTAAGATTCAGCTTCTTTGCTTTCCATTTTTTTCTTTTTTGGGACTTCCACTTCGGGTTCCTGATACAAGCTTGGAGGGAATCCATTTAGTTGTCGCCACAATTCAAACCATACACGCACATCATCCAACATTACCCAACCTTTAATGCCCGATCCCATTCGCAATTGCTTTGGCCAAGGCGTGTCTTTCTTATCGGGCACAACTAAAATCCTAAACTCACCCGGTTT
>JBJTHA010000401.1:0-4831 GCA_046094265.1 Cytophagales bacterium | reverse complement strand
GGGCGCTGTGGCTGTAAAAGGCGCCTTGCAAAAAATTGGCCTCGACCCCAAGCATGTACAAGAAGTTTTTATTGGTAATGTCATTTCTGCCGGCTTACAGCAAGCCCCCGCCACCCAAGTGGCTGTGGCCGCTGGCTTGGGTTACGATATTCCCTGCACGCTCGTTAATAAAGTTTGTGCTTCAGGCATGAAGGCCATCATGCTGGGCGCGCAATCCATCATGCTCGGTCAAAACGATGTGGTAGTTGCCGGTGGCACCGAAAGTATGAGCAACATTCCGTACTACCTATTGAAGGCACGCTACGGATTCAAATATGGAAATGGCGAATTGCTCGATGGCCTCACCTACGATGGCCTCACCGATGTGTACAACCGCTGCGCCATGGGCGTGTGTGCCGATAACACCGCCAAAGAAATGAACATCTCGCGCCAAGACCAAGACGCATATGCGATTAACTCTTACAAACGCTCAGCGGCTGCGTGGGCTGCGGGCAAATTCAAAGATGAAATTGTAGGCGTTGAACTCGTAGACAAAAAAGGAAATAAAACACTCTTTGCCGAAGACGAAGAATACAAAGCCGTGAACTTCGAAAAGATACCCGGTTTGAAACCCGTGTTCACCAAAGATGGTACGGTCACCGCGGCCAACGCTTCCACCATCAACGATGGTGCCGCAGCTGTGATTCTCATGAGCAAAGAAAAGGCAAAAGAATTGGGCATCACGCCCATCGCGAAAATCCGTGGCTTTGCCGATGCCGCCCAAGACCCGATGTGGTTCACCACCACTCCGAGCATCGCCATTCCAAAAGCCATGAAAATGGCCGGAGTCGATAAAAAAGATGTGGGCTATTACGAAATCAACGAAGCCTTCTCGGCCGTGGCCATTGCCAACAACATCAAGCTCGGCCTCGACCCCGAAAAAGTTAACGTTAATGGCGGAGCGGTTTCGCTCGGTCACCCGCTGGGTGCATCGGGCGCACGCATCACCCTTAGCTTGGCCAATATTTTAAAGCAAAACAATGCTGGCATTGGCGTAGCGGGTATTTGCAATGGCGGTGGTGGTGCCTCGGCTATTGTGATTGAGACAATATAATTTTTGAACCATTTGCCCGTTTGATATGATGATGCATCAGGCGAAAGTCGTTTTTACAGGATTAATCATTTATTCTTCCATTTTTTGTTATGGACAAAAAGAAATAAAAACCTACTATGACCGAGCCAAAAAACGTGTAGAAGAACACTACTTCGTCTCCAACGAAAACCAAGCCATGGAAGGAAAGTACAAACGCTACTTCCCCAATGGCAAACTCGCTCTCGAAGGCACTTTTGTGAATGGCGTTCGGTCCGGCACTTTTTACGAATACCACGAAAACGGAACGCTCATCCGTAAAATCAATTACCAAGATGGACTGCGCCATGGCCCCGTAGAAGTTTTTACGGAAAGGGGAAAGCCACTACAAAAAGCGTTTTATCAAAACAACAAACTAGAAGACAGCGCTACTACCTTCTTTCCAAGCGGACTCGTAAAAATGCAAAGCGCCTTTGAAAAAGGTAAGCCAGATGGTGTCCTAAAAGAGTTCTATCCCTCCGGAAAAATCCGCAAAGAGATTGCATATAAAAATCAAAAACCAAACGGTTTTACCAAACTGTATTACGAAACAGGCATAGTAGAAACCGAAGCCAATTACAAAGACGGTTTCATCAGCGGTTATTGGAAATCATTTTACCCCAACGCCCAACTCGAAATCATTTACGAGATTAAGGATGGCGAAAAGATTGGCGACTTCCGCAACTACGACCAGCAGGGCCACCTGCTGTTGGAAGGCCACTTTATGAACGGCAAACTGCATGGCGAAAACAAAGGCTACTATGCTAACGGTGCGAAGCGGCACGAGTACCAGTTTAAAGAAGGCAGCAAATACGGCACCAACATAGACTTCTATGAAAATGGAAAGATAAAGGCCAAAGAACAATTCGCTTTCAATGGCAAAGACAGCAGGCTAGAGTTGTACAACCAGGACGGAAAAATCACGGCCGAGAAAAACTTCCGTGATGGCAAGCCAAATGGTACATGGTACTTCTACCAAAAAGATGGCAAGACGTTAACCCTAAAAGAAAATTATGAGAACAACATGCTCCATGGCCTCCGCACCCTTTACCACGACAATGGCGAAAAATCAGTGGAGGAAACATGGAAGTTTAATTTAATTACCGGTCCGGTAAAAAATTATTATGAAGACGGCAAGCTGCTAAGTGAGTGTTTGTACCGCGGAAGTCGCCAACATGGCTTATATACTAGCTACTACGCCAATGGAAAAATAAAAGAGCAAGGCACTTACGTGGCGAACAAAAAACACAAAGAGTGGAAAGAATTTGACGAGACAGGAAAATTACTCAAAACGCTAGTGTTTCAAGCGGGGATATTGATTTCGGAGAAGTAAAAGAAACTACTTGTTTTTCTTTTGAGACTCGGATGCCCGTTTTGCTTTTTCCGTAGCTTCCTTAAAAGAAATCTTTTTCGATTTTTTTAAAAGCTCTCGCATCACCTGCTTCACATTAGCTCGTCCTTCAAATGGATTTGAGGGAGTCTCTTTAACAACTGCTTTCATTGTTACAAATTTGCAAAAATTAAAACAAATTACCCTCTACAAAAAAACTCTTCTAGTTGGTCTTCGTCAGCCACTTGAACCTGAAGTATCTGCCTTTTTTCTCCTAGAATCCTGGACGCGATGAGCAAAATCCTTTTCTTATTGCTGAAGCCACATTGAATGGAGTAAAAATACTCAATCGGGAATCCCTCCAGTTCTTTCCATCTCGATCGTTCATTCTTATGCACACTTACAATTTCAGTAAGCGAAACACCGTCCGGCTCCTGAGCAAGATTAATAAGCGATATATCGATTTCAAAATCCAGATTCTAAAGTTCTATGACTATTCCCCTGCTTCCAGGCTCCACTTCTCAGGTGAGCGCCACAAACTAGAGAGCAATAACTCGCGCAAGAAAATAAATTCTTTCGGCAGGCGGTCGTACATACGCTCGAACAACTCTGCGTGGTCGAGTAATTCTTTCTTCCACGCCTCGCGGTCAATGATCATAATCGATTCGAATTGCTGGCGCGTAAAATCAGAGCCCGTCCAATCCAAGTCATCATAGTGCGGCATCCAACCAATAGGGCTTTCTACCGCGTTGGTCTTTCCTTGTATCTTTTCAACCACCCACTTCAACACGCGCATATTATCGCCAAAGCCAGGCCAAATGAAATTTCCTTTGTCATCTTTGCGGAACCAGTTCACACCAAAAATCCGTGGTGGATTGGGAATGTTACGGCCAAACTGTAGCCAGTGGTTGAAGTAATCACCCATATGGTAGCCACAAAACGGTAACATTGCAAACGGGTCTCTCCGAACTTTCCCTACTTCGCCAAAGGCAGCTGCAGTCATTTCTGAACCCATCGTTGCCGCCAAATAAACACCAGAGTTCCAGTTATGCGCCTGGTAAATCAATGGAATAGTTGTACTTCTACGTCCACCAAAAATCAATGCCCCTATCGGCACGCCATTGGGGTTTTCCCATTCTTCATCCAATGAAGGGTTTTGTGTAGCGGGTGCGGTGAACCGAGCATTGGGATGGGCGCAAGGTTTGCCTGCGGTGGGATCCCATTTCTCCCCCCTCCAATCGGTCAAATTCTTGGGCGGTTCTTTGGTCATTCCTTCCCACCAAACATCACCATCATCGGTTACACCTACGTTGGTGAAAATCGTATTCTTCGCGATGGATTCCATCGCCATGGGATTGGTTTTCACGTTGGTCCCAGGCGCCACACCAAAGTACCCTGCCTCAGGATTGATCGCATACAACTTCCCGTCTTTTCCGGGCTTAATCCACGCAATGTCATCGCCTACTGTAGTGATTTTCCAGCCATCAAATTGCTTGGGTGGAATCAACATCGCAAAATTGGTTTTACCGCAAGCGCTGGGGAATGCCGCAGCCACGTAGGTCTTTTCCCCTTCCGGATTTCTCACGCCCATGATGAGCATGTGCTCCGCCAACCAACCTTCAGCGCGCGCCATAGTAGACGCAATGCGTAATGCAAAGCATTTTTTTCCGAGCAACGCATTTCCACCATAACCTGATCCATACGATACAATGGCCCTATCTTCGGGGTAATGAACAATATATTTGGTGGTGGCATTGGTGGGCCATTTGGAGTCTTTCTGCCCGGCTGCTAAAGGAGCACCCACTGAATGCAAACACTTCACGTATTCGCCATCGGTGCCCAGCGTATCCATCACCTTCACCCCTACCCGGGTCATAATGTGCATGTTTACCACTACATATTCAGAGTCTGTGATCTGCACGCCAATGTGTGAAAGTTCAGAACCAACCGGCCCCATGCTGCATGGAATTATATACATGGTGCGGCCTTTCATGCAGCCATCGAACAATTTTTTCAAGCGTGCCTTCATTTCGCGTGGCTCCACCCAGTTGTTGGTAGGGCCTGCATCTTCCTTAGCACGCGAGCAGATATAAGTTCTGTCTTCTACCCTTGCCACATCGCTAGGATCAGAGAAGCAAGCAAAACTATTGGGGCGCTTTTGCGGATCCAATCGTATAAAAGTACCTTTCAAAACCAACAGTTCACATAAGTCATCGTATTCTTTTTGCGAACCATCGCACCAGTGGATTGCATCGGGTTTGCAGAGGTCAGCGGTTTGCTGCACCCAGCTTAACATTTCAGCGTGATTGATTTTATAAGTGGATTGAGCTGTTTTTGCATCCATAAAAAGGGGTTTTACTGTGACGCAAAATAGGGATAGAAAACGTGAAAAT
>JBJTHA010000400.1:0-10119 GCA_046094265.1 Cytophagales bacterium | reverse complement strand
CAGAATATGCGCTTTCCGTAGATAATATTTTTGTTATTTTGTTGATCTTAAAATACTTTCAGGTAAAAGAAGAATATTTTCATCGCATTCTTTTTTGGGGCATTCTAGGTGCGGTAGTTTTTCGCGGGGCATTCGTTTTTGCTGGCGCGTGGGTAGTAGCCCAGTGGCATTGGGTTCTATACATTTTTGGTGTATTCCTCATTTATTCGGGGGTAAAAATTTACTTCGGGGACAGTGATGAAAAAATAGATCCTGAGAAAAACCCAATTCTTCGTTTATGCCGCAAATACTTGCCTATCACAAAAGACGACATGGGTGGTAAATTTCTACTGAGGCATGAAGGCAAGTTGATGTTTACTCCGTTATTCTTGGTGATTGTGCTGATAGAAACGACTGATTTGATCTTCGCTATGGATTCTATTCCAGCTGCGTTTGCCATTACGCAAAGCGAAATGTTGATCTATACGTCCAACATTTTTGCGGTAATGGGCTTGCGAGCGATGTTCTTTCTGCTATCAGGTATCATAGATAAGTTCTATTTATTGCAAAAAGGACTTTCCATTATTCTTTTCTTCATTGGTGCAAAAATGTTGTTGGAAATCATTCACGTAGAACTACCACCCGTTTTGTCTTTCTCAGTCATTATTGCGACACTTATTCTTTCAATTGTATTTTCAATGCTGGTGCCTCGCAAAGAAAAGGGCAAGGCAGATGAACTATCAAGTTAGACTTCAGCAAAAGAACGGGCGGCCAAATTTCTCAACAGCATGGAAAATCACGAATTGCCGTAATTTTCTTGAGTAACATAAGAGCAGCGTTTTAGCTAATAGTATCAACTCATGTTTTTCCAGCCGCGTTTTTCAATGGCTTCAAACGATTCTTCAACTTTTTTCTTCAAGTTGTTTTTAAACAAATCCAGGCGTTTTGCCAAGGGCCTATCGTGATTGCCCAGCATTTGTGCAGCCAATATGCCGGCATTTCTTGCGCCATTCAGTGCCACCGTGGCCACTGGCACACCCGAGGGCATCTGTACTATTGATAGCACCGAATCCCACCCATCAATCGAGTTCGAGGATTTGATCGGCACGCCAATCACGGGAAGAGAGGTAAAAGATGCAACCATGCCTGGTAAATGAGCAGCACCGCCCGCGCCTGCAATAATTACCTTTAAGCCGCGGCTGCGGGCAGAAGAAGCATAGTCAACCATTCGTTGGGGGGTTCGATGGGCGGAAACCACCGTTAACTCAAAGGGAATTTTCATTTCCTCTAAAAATTCAGCCGCCTCCTTCATTATTTTTAAATCGGATTGACTGCCCATGATAACACCTACGAGTGCTTTGCTCATGCTATTACTTTTAGGGTTTGTTTCACAAAGTTTGCCTTCTTTTTAATGCACTCCATATCTACATCTACGATGGTAACATGGCCCATCTTTCTGAACGGCTTTGTGGTTTTCTTGCCGTATAAATGCACGTGCACACCTTTTTGGGCAAGCACTTCTGCCATACCTTGGTAGTTTGCCTCGCCTGCGTATCCATCTTCACCCAACAGGTTGACCATCGCGCTCGGCATTACTGTGTCCGTGTTTCCCAATGGCCAATTCAAAATAGCGCGCAAATGTTGTTCATACTGAGAGGTGATGTTCGCCTCAATGGTTTGGTGGCCGCTGTTGTGTGGGCGAGGCGCAATTTCGTTTACCAGCACTTCACCTTCCTTGGTTACAAACATTTCAACTGCCAATAATCCGACCATGTTTAGCTTTTCAATGATTGCCTTGGCCAACTGTTCGGCCTTTTTTGCAATTGATTCCGAAATTTGCGCGGGTGAAAAAAGATATTCTACCAAGTTTGCCGCTGGGTGAAATACCATTTCAACTGCGGGGTAAGAAACTAGTTCACCCACCTCGTTGCGTGCTACAATAACCGAAATCTCTTTCTCAAAATCGATGAGTTGCTCTAGTAGACTTGGTTTGTCAAAAGCTTTTTCTAAATCTCTTTCTGTTCTCAAGATTTGTACCCCTCTCCCATCATAACCTTCTTTACCCAATTTATTTACCGCAGGTAGAAATGCGCGATTGCTTTTAACATCTTCTTTGTTTTCTGTAAGCAAAAACGCAGCCGTAGGAAAATTGTGTTGGCGATAAAACTGTTTTTGTGTCCGCTTATCTTGAATCAACTCGATGACTTCCGGCTGCGGAAACACCTTTTTGCCGAGTTTCACCAATTCTTTTAAAGCCGCTACGTTCACGTTTTCAATCTCAATGGTAATCACATCAAGGTTTTTACCAAAATTGATTACCGTTTGATAATCCGTGAGTTTACCTTGTGTGAAATCGGAAATTTTACAGCACGGAGCTTCGTCATCAGGATCGAGCACCGAAAAATGAAGATTAAAGTCAATAGCAGATTGTATAAGCATGCGACCAAGCTGGCCTCCGCCTAAAACCCCTACCCGATTGTGTTGCACAAAATTCACTAGTTTTTCTTTAACTGATCGAATTTTGTTTCAACTGGTTTTTTGGGAAATACGTTGTCGTTCAAATTAGTGTCAGCCGTTGCGCCATCTGGATCAATTACAACATTGGTTACTTCTTTTTCTTTTAAGAAAACTTTCTTTACCTCGTTTTCATTAATACGCCAGATTTCTGCCGGTATTTTTTCGACCTCTTTAGTGCCGTCTTTATAGGTCCATTCAATGATCACAGGTGTAACCAACCCACCTTTGTTCTTTAAGGTAATTTCATAAAGGTTTTTGCCCGTAAGTTTGTCTCTCACCTCTCCATCGTTGATCCTATTTTTGAACTCGCCATACATCTTGTCTTCCGTATTGATCATCGTAATTTCTTGGGGGCCGTTTGCAAAATCTATTGCTTTGTCTTTAGCCTTTGTTGCTAAATCGCCTTGTTTGCTTTTGATGGTCTTGTTTTCGAAATCCTTTTGTTCTGAACGCACTCTAAACCATTTTACTTCATCCAATTCAACATCTACATTGTCAACAGTATAAAACCATCCTCTCCAAAACCAATCCAAATCAACGGCTGAAGCATCTTCCATCGTGCGGAAAAAATCGGCTGGCTTAGGGTGTTTGAACGCCCATCGCTGAGCGTATTCTTTAAAGGCTTTGTCAAACAATTCTGGCCCCATTACTGTCTCGCGCAACAAGGTGAGTGCCGCTGCAGGTTTACCGTAGGCATTGGGTCCAAAATCTTGTCCCGGAATATTATCCGAATGCCACATAATGGGGCGCATACTATTTTTATCGCCACGCATGTAGCCAGCCATGCCTTTGGGCGAGCCCCAACTAATGTTCACGTTGGGGTAGCGTTCACGTTTCACTTCACGTTCTAAAAATGAGTTTAGGCCTTCATCCATCCAACTCCACTGCCGCTCGTCTGAGTTCACAATCATCGGAAAAAAGTTGTGGCCAACTTCGTGAATGATTACGCCCACCATGCCTTCGTACGTCCGTTGCGAAAATGTACCATCAGGTTTGGGGCGGCCACCATTGAAACAAATCATGGGGTATTCCATACCTTGGTTAGCAGTATGCACCGAATAAGCCGTGGGGTAGGGATAATCAAACGTGCGTGCAGAGTAAACTTCAAGCGTATTTTTAATCGCCATGGTGGACTCTTTAGCCCAAAGTGGATTGCCTTCTTTTGGATACAGTGATTGTGCCAGCGGGGTTTTGTCATTTACTCTCACCGCCATGGCATCCCAAATAAATTTGCGGGAAGTAGCAAAGGCAAAATCACGCACATTCTCTGCGGCAAAATCCCACGTGCTTTTTTTCTTAGAGCGTTCCTTTTCTTTTTTGCGAACTTCTTCCTCGGTAACAATAAATACGGGCTGGTCAAATGTCTTCTTTGCTTTCTCAAAGCGTTCCAACTGTTCTTTGGTAAGCACCGCTTTGGGGTTTTGTAACACTCCCGTTGCGCCCACAATATGATCAGAAGGCACCGTAATTCTCACTCGATAGTTTCCGAATACTAACGCATACTCTCCTTGACCAATAAACTGTTTGTTTTGCCAGCCTTCATAGTCATCAAACACGCACATGCGCGGAAACCATTGTGCCTCCGTATACAAGTAGTTGCCATCTTCTGGAAAAAATTCATAACCGCCACGTTCGCTAAACTTCATACGGTCTTTCTCACTGTAATTCCACTCCACTATAAAGCTGTACTTATCACCCGTCTTCATGGGTGTGGGCAAATCGATGCGCAACATTGTGTAGTTAATTACAAAGGGGAGTGGCTTACCAGTTACTGCATCTTTCACGGCTGTGATTTTAAATCCTCCATCGTAGGCATACGTATCTGGTGACAAAGGAAAATATTTTACAGGAATGGAATCCAATACACGGTTGGTTTCGGTTTTATCCGTCATGTTGCCGTTTGCCAGGTTGTTTTGATCCAGCTGCAACCACAAAAAGCGCAACACTTCTGGGGCATTGTTATAATATGTTATTGTTTCTTTGCCTGTCAGTTGTTGGGTATCGTCATTGATCTCCACATCAATATCATAATCGGCACGCTGCTGCCAATAGCTTGGGCCCGGGGCACCGGAGGCACTTCGGTAACTATTGGGAGTGGGCAATACTTGATCGAGTTGCTCAAATTTTCCTTGCCATTTTTGCTGGGCTGAAGCATTGATTAAAAAAGTAAAAACAAATAAAGTAATAAGTGTACGCATGGCGGCATTGATTAAGTTGGTAAAAGTAGCGAAAGAAGGGGCACGAAGCCACACGTTTTTTTCAAGCAGAGAGCACAATTTTATTCAATCATCCTTGTGGTAACTGTTACATTTGTGTTTAGTTAAGACTTGTGTAGATGAAACCTGTTCGTGTACGATTTGCCCCCAGCCCCACCGGGGCACTGCATATTGGTGGTGTGCGCACCGCCCTTTACAATTTTCTGCTTGCCCGCAAACATGGCGGCACCATGATTTTGCGCATTGAAGACACCGACCAAACCCGCTATGTACCGGGTGCGGAAGATTATATTTTGGAATCGCTACGCTGGGCCGGCATCGCTATTGACGAAGGCGCAGGGGTAGGAGGCCCGCATTCACCTTATCGCCAGTCCGAGCGAAAAGAAATTTATCAGAAATATGCGTTGCAACTTTTGAATGAAGGAAAAGCATATTACGCTTTTGATACAGAGGAAGAATTGGAAGCCATGCGCAACCTATTGAAAAAGGAAGCTGCTAGTGCACAACAATACGGAGTAGCTACCCGCATGAGGATGCGAAACTCGCTTACTTTACCAGCAGACGAAGTAAAAGCGAAAATCAATAATGGTGAACCCTATGTTATCCGCCTAAAAGTGCCAGCTGACCAAACCATTGAATTGACAGACTTAATCCGTGGCCATGTTAGTGTACATTCATCACAAATCGATGATAAGGTGTTAATGAAATCAGATGGCATGCCCACCTACCATTTGGCAAATGTGGTAGACGATTACCTCATGCAAATTTCGCATGTAATCCGGGGCGAAGAATGGTTACCTTCTGCACCCTTGCACGTGTTGCTGTATGAATCTCTTGATTGGCAAAACGCCATGCCACAATTTGCGCACTTACCCCTGCTGCTAAAACCCGATGGCAATGGTAAACTTAGCAAGCGTGACGCGGACCAAATGGGGTTCCCGATTTTCCCACTCAACTGGAAAGACCCTAACACCCAAGAAGTAGCTACCGGGTTTCGCGAAAGCGGCTATTTGCCAGAGGCACTGCTCAACTTTTTAGCCTTTTTAGGATGGAACCCCGGCACGGAGCAGGAATTATTCAGCATGGCACAACTTACCGAAGCTTTCTCACTCGAACGTATCGGAAAGGCCGGTGCACGATTTGATATTCACAAAGCCCAATGGTTCAACCAACAATACTTGCGCGCAAAAACCAATGCTGAGTTGAGTAAATATTTACTTGCCTCGCTGGGCGAATTGGGTATTGATTGTGAGGTGGACAAGGCCGAGAAAATTTGCCAAGCTATGCGAGAGCGCATTACGTTTGCCAGCGACATTTTTACACATGGTAAATTTTTCTTCTATTCACCCAATTCATTTGATGAACAGGTGGTGCAAAAGAAATGGAACGAAGAAGCGATTACTGTACTGGCGGCCTACCGAGATGAATTAAAAAATTTAGACGCGATTACAGCCGAAAAAGCAAAGCTTACGTTAGATGCGGTGTGCGCAAAACTGAACATAGGCGTGGGTAAAATTTTGCAGGCATTACGACTGGCCATAACCGGACAAGGTTCAGGGCCAGATTTGATGTTGACCATCGAGATCATAGAGCCAAAGGAAGCTGCAGCCCGATTGGATTTTGCGCTACAAAATATTACCGTAAAAAAATGAGTAAAAAAGAAAACAAGCCAAGCAAGCCACGCGTACATAAAGAACTAAATGGTTTTGAAGTATCCGTTAACCAATTTGGTGAGCTTCAATCGAATATGAGCATCGAAAAAATCAATACATTTTTAAACAAAAATGTAGACGATAAAAAGCTGTTGGAAAAAGAAGAAAAAGAGCGACTTCGCAACGAAAAAAAGAAGAAATAATATGCCAACCTCACACGTAATCGATTACCAAATTAAAGGCGAGAGCATCCAAATTGTTGAAGTGGAGCTGGATCCGATGGAAACTGTTATCGCAGAAGCAGGTGCCATGCTTTACATGGAAGACGGAATTTTGTTCGAAACAAAAATGGGTGATGGATCCAACCCCAATCAAGGGTTATTCGATAGGCTACTCTCGGCTGGCAGCCGGTTGTTGACAGGCGAATCGTTATTCATGACACATTTCACCAACCGCGGCAATAAAAAATCAAAGGTTGCTTTTTCAGCACCCTATCCTGGCACAGTAATCCCAATGGATCTTTCAACGTTTAGAGGCAACGAACTAATCGTGCAAAAAGATGGATTTTTGTGTGCCGCGCTCGGCACTAAACTTTCAATCGTTTTCAACCGTAAAATTGGCTCCGGATTGGTTGGCGGAGAAGGTTTTATTCTTCAAAAACTACAAGGCGATGGCAAGGCCTTTGTGCATGCGGGTGGCACAGTGATTGAAAAGACATTAAGCAACGAAACACTGCGAGTAGATACCGGGTGTGTGGTTGCTTTTGAGACGCAAATCGATTTTGATGTCGAAACCACAGGTAGCCTAAAGTCCATGGTTTTTGGTGGGGAAGGTATTTTTCTTGCCACACTCCGTGGCACTGGTAAAGTATGGCTCCAATCTATGCCAATCCGAAAATTGGTTCAGGCACTTTCACCCTATGGCAACAACAGCGGAAAAGAATCAAGTTCGCTGTTGGGCAACTTTCTGGAATAAACGAGCTGCACCCTAGTAGGTGTTTTCTGTCACAATTCATGATTGTAAACTTATGGTTTTAACTAACTTGGAGGCTTACTTTTATGAAAGAAATAAAGATTGGTCTTATTCGCGAAGGTAAAGTGCCACCAGACAAACGCGTTCCGTTTACACCTTTGCAAGTCGAAGAAATTCAGCAACGTTTTGAAAATGTCCGAGTGGTCTGTCAGCCGAGCGATATTCGCTGCTTTCGCGAAACTGAGTACAGCGAATTAGGTGTCGAGATCAGTGAAACCATGCTGCAGTGCGATATCTTAATGGGCATCAAAGAAGTACCCATCGATCAATTAATCGCAGGCAAAACCTACTTGTTTTTCTCTCACACACTCAAAAAACAACCCTATAATCGCAAATTGCTACAGGCCGTACTAGAGAAAAAAATCAAACTGATCGATTACGAAACACTGAAAGACCATCACGGCAACCGCTTGGTAGCGTTTGGTCGGTATGCTGGCATAGTGGGTGCCTACAATGGGCTGTTTGCCTATGGCAGACGTCACAAATTATTTGAATTGCGCAGGGCCCACGATTGTTTTGACATTAACGATCTTAAAATTGAGCTCCGCAAAGTAAAACTGCCTCCTGTTAAAATTGTGCTAACGGGCGCGGGGCGTGTGGCACGGGGTGCAATGGAAAGCTTGGACACGGCAGGCGTACGTAAAGTTGCACCTCATGATTTTTTAACGAATCACTATCATGAACCCGTCTACACGCAGTTGAGTAGCGCAGATTATCATGTCCGCAAGGAAGGTGGACATTTTAATCGCGATGAATTCCATCAACACCCAGAAAAATACGATTGCACGTTTCTAGCCTTTGCAAAAGTAGCAGACATACTTTTGGCAGGCGCATTTTGGAATCCAAAAGCCCCATGGATTTTTGAATTAAACGACTTGGTTTCTGCTGATTTTAAAATAAAAATCATTGCCGATATTACTTGCGATATTAATGGTTCGGTGCCAAGCACCATACAACCAAGTACGATTGTCGATCCCCTATACGATTTTGATCCATACACACAAACCGCTCAGCCACCATTAAGTAACGAAACGAACATCACAGTAATGGCCGTAGATAATCTTCCGTGCGAATTGCCTCGTTCTGCTTCAGAGGAATTTGGAAGGGATTTAATCGATAGAATTTTACTGCCGCTGCTGGGCGATGACCCCGAGCATATCATTGATCGGGCTACCATGACGGACGGAGGTCGCCTCACCGCACGATTTAGTTACCTTCAAGAATATGCCGATGGAAAAGACTAAGCAATTTCTTTATAATATAACGGTAGGAATAGACAAAGACGTAGAGAACGAATGGATCGATTGGATTAAGACTGTTTATATACCCGCGGTAATTGAGACAAGTTTTTTTACACACGCCAAACTATACCGCATCGTTACCCACGATGATGAAAATTCCGTGTCTTATAGCCTTCAATTTTTCTCAGAAAAGATTGAAAGCGTTGTGCAATACCTTGAGGAGCACAAATCAACCATTATAGAAGCCCATCGATTGCGTTTTAAAGACAAGCACGTGATTTTTAATACACTTCTTGAAGAAATTATTTAGCTCCCTAGCAACTGACGGATTTGCTCCGATTCCAAACTGCAATTGATCCACTCACCATCAAAGGCAGCATTATACTTTGTGTAAAAATCGATGGCTGGCTTATTCCAATCGAGTACTTGCCATACTAGCCCCGAACATCCTGAATCAAGCGTAAACTGCATTGTTCGGTCAAAGAGTTGTTTTCCAATACCTTTACCCCGCTCTTCTTGTCTTACCACAATATCTTCCAAATAAACACGCTTACCCTTCCAAGTGGAATACCGATAGTAATAAAGTGAAATACCCACAATGCGCGGTTGGCTTTCTGCAACAAAAAAACCAAATACTGGATTGGTACCAAAACCGTCTTTTTCCATTGCTTCCACAGTGTTACTAACTTGATGTAACGCTCTTTCGTACTCAGCTAATTCCTTCACTAATTCAAGCACTTGTGGCAAATCTCCCTTTCTTCCCTCTCGTACTGTAACCATATAATATTGCTAAATGAAAAAGGCTCCAATGTGGAGCCTTTTTTAAAATCATTGCCTAAACTTAATATTCCCAGAGGTTATGCTCCTTCTCCATCAATTTCATCTCTTCTTCCCAGCGAGCGAACACAGACTCTCCATAAGTTCTACCGTTGTTTGAATAAATCTGCTCTATCGTTCTATCGTCAGGGTTTTCTACCTTTTCGATGATACCATGAAACAATCTTAACTTGAAAGCATCAACAAACGTTTTATTTTCGGCAGGATTATAACGGTTTCTCCATTGTACTCTATCTCGTTCTTCTAAACTGTTGCTATGAGCAGACTTCTCAACTAGTTTAACAAAATCTTTAAAATAAACATAGCCCTTGGGATTATACTGGCCGTCTTTTTCAACAATTATACCTATGTACTGGATATCATAATACAAACGCGAACGTCTCCGGTCAAAGATAACATCTTCAACAACTTGCAATTCGGCAATCTGTGCAGGTTGCAAAAATTCAGTTTGGTCAGCGGTTAACTCCCACCACTGATTGTCGGTAGGTACGTGACCCACATTATCGTTACGAGTAGAAGCGTAATTTCTACCCTGATAGGAGACCTGTTCTGTTGTTGTATAGCTCTGTCTTGGATTGTATGCCGCTGCCTGAACAGCTGTGTTTAAAACTAAAACTTCCTCAGGCTTGTAAGCAGCCTTTACTG
>JBJTHA010000399.1:0-3513 GCA_046094265.1 Cytophagales bacterium | reverse complement strand
GTATTGCTCATACCCAAAAGTTTTTGGCTGGCAAATAGAAACAAATTATACAGGTGTAAGGGATAATCAGGCAAGTAGAATACGTTTTGCAAAAGCATTTTTGCAATCGATCATGCTGTTTTACCGTAACAACACATCCATGAATCCGACTGAATTTGGAAAATGATTTCAATAGAGTATGCATACAACAACGTATTGCCCCGTTCTCGTTGGTCGCCTGACGTCATCCAACTAACAATGTAGAGACACGTGCGTCTCCAAATTCACGCGCAAGCCGTTACATGTTCTTACCTTCTTCTACACATAAAAAAACTGCCTTTCGCAAGGCAGCTTTTCCACTTTTTCGAATTATTAGTCAACTTCCAATTTCAAGCCACGCATTTTGGCTTTTAACTTTTTCTCTTTGGCCTCGTAGGCTTCGTCATAACTTAAAAGATCTCCGTATACAGCTAAAAGTCCATACAATACAGTTTCTTCTGTCGGTTTCAACTGTTCGCATTTCTCCCAATAAGGAAGGGCTTCTAATAATTCAGCCTTGATCCTATTGAATAATTCTTGGCGCTTTTTGATCTCAGTATCATTCTTACCTGCTATTTCGTTTCTTTCTTCGCGTGTCTTGCGTACCTTCTTGTATTTCATATCCGCGAGCTGTGCATACGAATCATAGTCCTCTTTGTCTAACTTGATAGCCTCGCTAAACGATTTTTCTGCCGCTGCCTCATCGTTTAATTTTATGCAGATAACTCCCAAATTGTAATACATTCCTCTATCGCCTTTTCCTGCTGCAATTTTACCTTCTATATTTTTTCTTGCCTCTGGCAAGCGATTTAGCTCGTACAGTAATGAAATCTCTGTCTGTGCCAACTCAGACTCGCTTGGATGCTTCGTGATGGCCTCGCGTGTGGCGGCTAATGCTTCTTCCGTTTTTTTATTTTTTACCAATACCGCAATAAGTTGACGGTAGGAATCAAGATTTTTCCCTCCCTTTGCGTGGTAGGCCTTGATATAAGCCACAGATTTATCGAATTCTTCGGCAGAAGGCGCGAAGTAAACGCCAGCATTCATAAGCATCGCAGTGTCGGTAGGAGCAAAATACAGCACGCGTTCCATAAACTTGTAGGCATTCTTGTAATCTTTCTTGTTTGAGTACGAATCTAGTGCCTGGTTTAAGTAGGCATTTGCCAACTTCGAATACAACTGATCATTCAACATAGGTAACCCCATGTCATCCGAAAGAAAATGTGTTACATCTTTCCCGTCCTTCTCTTTTCCTAGCTCTTTTGCCTTGGCAAAAGACTCTACCGCTACTTGGTACGGATTAGCATCCAGCGACTTAAATTTCTCAGCTTTGGTTGTATCAATACCGGCATAAATTAAACCTTTTAAAAACCAGGCCTTTGCCGCGTTCTTAGAGGGGTTGCCCTTCTTGTCCACCATAAATTCCTGATTAGAGGTGGTTACATCAATGATAGCTTTCGCCTCATCAAATTTTCCATCTTTCAATGCCTTCTCAGCCTTTGAGACGCTTGGCTTAATCTCCTTTTGCGCAGCGGCAGCAATTGGAAGTATTAACATCATTAAAAGTACTACCTTTTTCATTCTCATTTGGTTTAGTGTTGTTCTATTTACGTTTATAAGGTTTCATCGTTTGCAACCGGTGGCTCAGCAGCTTCGCCATCTATCTTCTGAATTTTTTCAACGGACGATATCGCATCGTCATCGTTGAGTTTAATTAATCGCACCCCTTGCGTTGCCCTGCCCATTACGCGTAATTCTTCTACACTGATACGGATGCTAATGCCAGACTTATTAATAATCATGAGGTCATCATTGTCTACCACTTCTTTGATGGCAACAAGCTTGCCAGTTTTTTCTGTAATGTTGATTGTCTTAACACCCAGGCCGCCCCTGCGGGTAATACGGTAATCAGTAATATCCGATCGCTTACCGTATCCCTTCTCTGAAACCACCAATAGATTGGCATCTTCGCGCGAAATACATACCATACCTACCACTCTTTCTTGATCGGATTCCAAGGTTACACCTTTAACACCGGCTGCCGTGCGACCCATGGGACGCACATCACTTTCGTTGAAGTGTACAGCCTTACCTTCACTTTTTGCTATGATAATATGATTGGTTCCATTAGTGAGTGCTGCGTTTAATAATCGATCTCCATCGTGTATCGTAATAGCAGTGATTCCGTTTGACCGAGGGCGTGAATAAGCCTCCAACGATGTCTTTTTGATTGTGCCTTGTTCGGTGCAAAGTATTACAAATGTATTGTTGATATAGTCTTGGTCTTCCAAATTCTTAACGTTGATAACGGCACGCACACTGTCACCCGCTTCGATATTCAATAAGTTTTGAATGGCCCTACCTTTAGACGTTTTGGCTCCTTCGGGAATTTCGTAGGCTTTTTTCCAATAAACCTGACCTTTTGCCGTGAAGATTAACAAATAATTGTGTGCTTGCGCCACAAATAAATGCTCGGTAAAATCATCTTCTTTCGTAGTTGCCGCCTTTGATCCGATTCCTCCTCTCCCTTGGGTCCTGTATTCTGACAGGGATGTGCGTTTGATGTACCCTTGATTTGAAATGGTGATCACCATCTCTTCATTGGGTATCATATCTTCTACAGTGATGTCTTCCTCGTTATGAACAATCTGTGTTCTGCGGGCATCGCCATAGCGTTCTTTTACTTCGCGCAGTTCGTCTTTGATAATACCCATTCGAATCTCTTCGCTACCCAATATCTCGTTCAAGCGGGCAATTAACTCTTTTACTTCTTTGTATTCTTGCTGAATTTTATCGCGCTCAAGTCCTGTAAGTCGTTGAAGACGCATTTCCAAAATTGCTTTCGACTGTATCTCGGATAATCCAAAGCGTTCCATCAAGCCGTTTTTGGCTATTTCCGGATCACGTGAATTTCGGATAAGGGCTATCACTTCGTCTAGGTGATCCAGTGCAATCAGATACCCCTCTAAAATGTGGGCGCGTTTTTCGGCTTCATCCAATTCGAATTTTGTTCTCCGAACCACCACCTCATGCCTATGATCAACATAGTGCGCTATCAAATCTTTTAAATTTAACGTTTGGGGTCTGCCTTTTACCAAGGCTACATTATTCACCCCAAAAGAAGACTGTAGCTGTGTGTATTTGAAAAGGTTATTGAGAACAATGTTGGGTATTGCATCTTTTCTTAAATCGTATACCACGCGGAAACCTTCACGATCAGACTCATCGCGCATGTCACTGATTCCTTCAATCTTCTTTTCATTGATCATGGATGCAGTGCGCTCAATCATTTGAGCCTTATTTACCTGATAAGGTATTTCGGTGGCCACAATTTGATCTTTGCCATTGGCATTCGTAACTATTTCGGCTTTGGCGCGAACAACAATTTTGCCTCTGCCTGTAAGGTAGGCTTCTTGTATCCCTCTGTATCCATAAATAATACCACCCGTTGGAAAATCAGGGCCTTGGATGAACTTCATCAGTTCAGGTATTGTG
>JBJTHA010000398.1:0-13966 GCA_046094265.1 Cytophagales bacterium | reverse complement strand
AATTCTTGCTCCCACTATTGAGTGAGCCAGTGTATTCGAAAACAGGTAGGGCCGAGAACGCTGACGCAACATTTCGATGATTTCTTTTCTACCGGAAGTAAAGCCACCTGACGCCCCGCCCAATGCTTTCCCCAACGTGCCTGTAATAATATCCACACGACCCATCACACCGCAATATTCCGGCACCCCCCTTCCTGTTTTACCGATGAAACCGGAAGAGTGGCACTCATCTGTCATCACTAGTGCCTCAAACTGATCGGCCAAATCACAAATCTTATCCAACTGAGCAATGGTGCCATCCATCGAAAAAGCGCCATCGGTAACAATCATAATTTGATGGGCTGCTGCTTTGCGCGCTTCTTGCAACTGGACCCTTAAGTCGTCCATATCGTTGTGTTTGTAGCGGAACCGCATAGCTTTGCAAAGGCGTACACCATCAATAATCGAAGCATGATTCAATTCGTCTGAGACAATCGCGTCTTTCTCGCTCAGCAAAGGCTCAAAAACACCGCCATTTGCATCAAAGGCAGCAGCATATAAAATCGTGTCTTCAGTGCCTAAAAAGTCTGATATTTTTTTCTCCAATTCTTTGTGGATGTCTTGGGTACCGCAAATGAACCGCACAGATGACATACCAAAACCGTGCGTATCAATAGCCTTCTTGGCGGCAGCAACCACTCTGGGATGAGACGACAAGCCAAGGTAATTGTTGGCACAAAAATTTATTACTCCAACTCCATCACCAGTTTTGATGTCCGCGCCTTGAGGGGTGGTGATAATTCTCTCTTTTTTAAAAAGTCCTGCTTCACGGATTGCATTTAGTTCTTTTTCTAAAACGGGGTGTAGCGTCTTGTACATGTATTGGAATTTTCACCCAAATCTACAATCGTATTTTGTAAATCCTGACGTAAGCATCAGGATAAATCTTAAATCGTATTTTTCTAATAACTTCGCAGCTTCATTCGATTGAACCATGCA
Source organism: Cytophagales bacterium (assembly GCA_046094265.1). GTDB lineage: Bacteria > Bacteroidota > Bacteroidia > Cytophagales > Cyclobacteriaceae > ELB16-189. The sequence continues at coordinate 12,988 of JBJTHA010000398.1, read as the reverse complement.
AAGAACAAAGATTTTGTTGATCGGTGCGGGTGGCCAGTTGGGCTCAGAACTCACGCAAGGGCTGTGGAAAATCTACGGGCAAGAAAATGTGATTGCATCAGACATAAAAGATGCAACGGGCATTTTGAAAGAGGGACCTTACGAGAAGTTTGATGTGATGCAGCGCGACAAACTTTTTGAATTGATCAGGAAAAATCAAATCACACAAATAGACCACTTGGCAGCGTTGCTATCTGCCACTGGTGAAAAAGACCCACGATGGGCGTGGAAATTAAACATGGAGAGCCTGCTGTTTGTGTTGGAGGCAGCGCATGAGTTAAAACTACACAAAGTCTATTGGCCCAGTTCAATTGCAGCATTTGGGCCGACTACCCCAAAGCAAAACACCCCACAAGATACCATAATGGATCCCACCACTGTATATGGGATTACAAAGCTTGCCGGAGAGCTTTGGTGCGAATATTATTTTAGGAGATATGGGGTAGATGTGCGCAGTTTACGGTACCCCGGTTTAATCGGTTACAAAACGCCTCCTGGGGGCGGCACCACTGATTACGCGGTTGACATTTACTTCAAAGCCATCAAAGAAAAAAAATACGAGTGCTTTTTGGCAGCGGATACTTACCTGCCAATGATGTATATGGACGATGCCGTGAAAGCCACCATTGATTTGATGGAGGCGCCTGCCGAAAAAGTGAAAGTGCGCACCAGCTACAACATCAGTGCTATGAGTTTTTGTCCTGCACAGATCGCTTCTACCATCAAAAAGCACATTCCAAATTTCACCATTAACTACCAACCCGACTTCCGTCAGGCGATTGCCGATTCATGGCCAAAATCAATTGATGATACCGCGGCTCGTCAAGATTGGGGCTGGAAAAATCAATTTGGGTTAGAAGATATGACGGTGGAAATTCTTCATAACTTACAACTTCACCCGCATCTGCTCGGTTAATGTCTAAGTTAAAATCTCTTGCTACCCAAACATTGCTGTATGGCCTTGGTAGCATGCTGCCCAGGTTTTTAAATTTTCTGTTAGTATTTCTGCATACCAAAAGCATGTTTACACCGGCACAGTATGGCGATATTACTAACCTGATGGCTGTTGTAGGGGTGGTGAACGTAGTGTACATGTTCGGCATGGAGACCGCCTATTTTAGGTTTTCTAATCAACCAAGTGCCGACTCCAAAAAAATATTCAACCTTGCCCAAACTGTAGTAGTTGGCATCAGTTTAACAATATCCATTCTTAGTTTAGTTTTTCTCAATCAAATCGCAACAGCACTTGGCCAAACAACACACCCGAAATTCATCGTTTGGTTGGTATTCATCATGTTTATAGACGCATTGGTAGCAATACCATTTGCGCAACTTAGGCAGCAGAAGAAAGCTAGACAGTTTGCACTATACAAATTCTTTAATGTGGCTATTTTAATCGGCCTCAATATTTATTTCTTAAAATTCAACTATCAACCACAGGTGGGCATTGGCTACGTGTTCTTAGCCAACCTCATCGCCAATGCCTTTTTTATCGTTGCGTTTGCAAAAACGTTGATGCAATGGCGACCTATGTGGAGCCCCACACTATCCCCACAGATGATTCAATACGCATACCCCATCATGCTCACAGGGTTGGCTGGTATGACTAACGAATTCTTCTCGCGTACCACTTTACGTTATTGGCTTCCCGAGGGGTTCTACGGCAGTATTTCAAATAGAGATGCGTTGGGCATTTTTGGAGCTTGTTACAAACTTGCTGTTTTTATGAACCTTGGTATTCAAGCTTTTCGGTATGCGGCTGAACCTTTTTTTTTCTCTAATGCTCATGAAAAAAATTCACCTGCGCTATTCGCCAAAGTGAATCACTACTTTGTGGTAGCAGGATGTATTGTGTTGCTTGGCGTTAGCCTCAACCTGGACATCATCAAATATTTTATCGGCAACAAATTTTGGGGCGGGCTCGGCATAGTGCCGATTTTATTACTCGCCTATTTGTTTTTGGGCATTTATTATAATACAAGTGTTTGGTTTAAACTCACTGGCAAAACATACTATGGCACGGTCATCACGCTTGCGGGTGTTGCCATCACTATTTTAGGTAACTATTGGTTGATACCGTTTTTCGGATACTTGGGCAGCAGTTGGGCTGCACTGCTTTGTTACTTTGGCATGACAGTAATCTGCATATGGCTCGGACAAAAGTACTACCCTATCCCCTACACAATAGGTAAAGATATCTGCTACATTGTTGGCACAATGATAATTGTTTATACCGTTAATCAAATCAAGATTGAAAATCCAATTGAGGCATCTGCTTTTCACATTTCCATAACGGTTATTTTTACAAGCATATGTGCCTTGTTGGCGAGGCGTGATCTGTCGGGAAAACCCACCTAAAGCGGAAGGGCTACGCGGCTCAGAATCGGAATTTTAAGTTAAATTTGTCGCTAAAAAAAAGCCATCGGCACATTGAATTCTCCTTTGCTTCGCTGCATACTATTATTAACCCTTACTACTGGGTTTCTATCATCATTTGCGCAAATGGATAAGAAGCGGAAATCGGTTGACTTGCCAGAAGCCGTACGGTTGGTAGAAGCTGAAGCCAATTTTACTGAAGGCGAAAAGTATTTTTTGTTAGAAGACTACTCAAAAGCGTTACTCTATTTTCTGAAGGCCTCTGAACTAAACCCGCGCAGTGCCGCCACGTTTTTCAAACTAGCAGAAGTACTGGCAAAGGGCAAGGGCGAAGATGATTTGAAAAATGCGGCAATCAATATTGAACAAGCTATTAAACTCGATAAAAAGAATCCGTTTTATTACTTATCGGCTGTTGGCATTTACAACGGCCAAGGCGAATTTTCAAAATCCGCAGCCACGCTGGAAGCGTTGCTAAAAGAAGTGCCAGGCATGGAACAACAGTTGTATGAACTGGCTGCCATTTACATGTTTGACAAGCGAGACGCTGAAGCCTTAAGAACTTATGAGCGAGCAGAGTCGATTTTTGGCGTGAACGAAACCTCGAGTCTTCAAAAGCAAAGAATCTTTCTAGAGCAAGGAAAAACAGATGATGCCATTGGGGAAGGTGAAAGACTCATCAAGGCCTTTCCGGATGAAGAGCGCTATGTGTTAGCACTGGCTGATTTGATGGCGCAAAACAATCAGCGAACGGGTGCAATCACAGCACTTGAAAAATATTTGACTGAAAATCCTGAATCGGTTGAAGCAAAAATGCAGTTGGTTGGATTTTATCGCGACAATGGAGACGAGGGAAAATCAAAACAATTGGTGCACAAGATTTTTGATGACAAAAATGCCCAAGCCACCAGCAAAATTGCAATGCTCGGTGCCTTGCAAAGCGATTTGGCGCAACGCAAGCAAGCCAAACAGCAGGTAGATGGTTTAGAAAAATTGGTAGTAGAACTGTTCAATCAACTGTCGGCCGAATACCCTGATGATGGCAACGTGCACTTGGTAGGCGGTGATATTTATCTCACCCTAGAGCAGCCCGTGAAGGCGAAGGGCGAATTTTCTAAAGCGGTACAACGAGGGGTCTCGTCATTTGATGCATGGCAAAACCTGCTCTATTTGGAAACTGAAATGAACCAGTTAGACAGCGTTATAGTGCATGCCGATGCTGCGCTGGAGTATTTTCCCAATCAGGCAATGGTATATTATTTTAAAGGATTCGCACATTTGCGCAAGCGTGAGTTTAACTACGCAGTAAATTCACTGGAGCAAGCCAAAAAGCTTTCGAATGCCAACCCAGGCCTTCTAATCGAACTCAACACGTGGCTGGGCGATGCTTACCAGGCTTTAAAACTTTACGAAAAGTCGTCCAACGCATATGACGAAGTTCTGTTGGCAAATCCCGAGAACGATATCGTACTTAACAACTACAGCTATTACCTCGCCTTGAGAGGGGTAGATTTGGAAAAAGCTGAAAAAATGTCTTCCCAGTTAGTGAAGGCGCACCCGACCAACGCATCATACCTCGATACTCACGCTTGGGTTTTGTATGCGCGAGGAAAATACAAGGAAGCAAAAAAATATATCGAGAAGGCGATACAAGCCGGAGACACATCGGCCACTCTCTTCGAGCATTATGGCGATATACTTTTTAAACTTGGGGAGGTGGACGAGGCCGTTACACAATGGGGAAAAGCGAAATTCCTAGACCGGCAAAACGAGGTTTTACAAAAGAAAATTGCAAACAGAAAAATATTTTAACGTGTTTTCCCGATTCAAATTCAACTCTCTGACAATCGTGCTTTTGGGGTGTGTTGTGTTAGTAGCGTGTAGCCGAAAAGTGATTCCATTAGCTCCACCTGCCGCCAGTATTGATATTCAAGAAATAGACTTTGAATACCTGCATGGTAAAGCACGCCTCTCTTACCGCGACAATACCAGAGAACGTGAGGTGAAGGCCAATATACGCATCCGAAAAGACAGTGTTATTTGGATGACTTTTTCTGTGATTGGAGTGCAGGGAGGAAAGGCTTTGATCAACAAAGACTCAATCACTATTGTGAGCAGCGTAGATAAAGAATACTATGTTTTTGACTACACAGAGTTATCGAAACGTTTTAATTTCCAAATCGACTATTTTGTTATTCAAAACGCGATGCTTGGCAATCTAGTAATGCCGAAGATCTCTGAAAATAAAATCACCAGCGATGATACCTACAATCTGCTCAACCAGCAACAAGGGTCTGTGTCAATCAAAAATCAAATCAACAAAATCTCCAAAAAAATCGAGCAGGTAGCATTGAATGAATCTGCAACTGGCAACTCCTTAAAGATTGATTACGCGAATTTTCAACCAGTAGGTAACAAGTTATTCCCCTACAAAAGTGTTATCGACATTCTGTACAAAAGCGTAAAAGGCCTGGTTAATAATACCATTGTAATTGAATACAGCAAGGCTGAAGTTGGCGACAAAGAATTACGATTTCCTTTTAAAATCCCTCAAAGGTATGATCGCAGGTAAAAAGGAGATTTTAATACTAGGTGCACTGGTCATTTCCATTTCTTGTTGGTCGCAAAAATCAAAATTGCAATTACAGCAAGAAAAGCAGCAGAACCTTGAGAAAATAAAAGAGACAGAAAAAATTCTGACTGAAACAACCACCGAAAAAAAGAATTCTATTGGCGAACTACGTGCCCTAAATAAACGCATTGAGCAGCAAGAAGTATTGATGACAGGAATCTCGGCAGAGATTGAGTTGCTCGATCTGGACATTCAAGAAAATAATCAGATCATCAATGCCCTTGAACATGATGTAGACAAGCTGAAAGAAGAATACGCAGCAATGGTATTTTCTGCACAAAAGGCAAGCGGCAAAATTGATAAGCTCACCTTTTTATTTTCTGCATCTTCTTTTGACCAACTAATCATGCGTTTAAAGTACATGGAGCAGTATGGCAAAGCACGGCAAGAACAAGCCGAAGCCATTGCGCGTATGCAATCGGTACTCACCGAGCAGGTCAAACAAACCGAAATTATCAAGTCAGAAAAGCAATCACTACTAGATGAAGAGAAGAAAGAAAGCGATCAGTTAAGCGGTTTAAAGAAAAAGAAAAACACCTTGGTGAAGTCGCTTGAAAAAGAAGAAAAGCGTTTGAAACGCGAACTGGCTGAAACCAAGAAAGCGGTAGCCGAGTTGGAAAATATGATCACAAAGTTGATCAAAGAAGAAATGGAGCGCGCAGCAGCTGAAGCCAAACGCCTACGTGAATTGAAAGCGAAAGTCAATAAGAAAGCGGAAGAAGTAAAGGAGGAGGAAGATGCAAATGCCAATATTGCTTTGTCAGCATCATTTGAAGAAAATAAAAGTAAGTTCCCATGGCCAACCAGTGGTTTTGTGTCGCAGCGTTTTGGAAAACAAATGCACCCTGTATTGAAAGGAATTGAAATTCAAAACAACGGAATTAATATTCAAACTAAACAAGGCGAGGCAGTAAAAACGATTTTTTCAGGCGAAGTAAGAAGCGTTTCTTTTTTTGCTGGGGTTGGCACTGCAGTAATTGTTAGGCACGGAGAATTCTTTACAGTATATGCAGGTCTTAAAGACATTATGGTAAAGACAGGCCAAAAAGTCGGTACGAATACTGAACTCGGAAAGGTAATCGCGACCAGCGAAGGAATCTCGGAATTGAGGTTTCAGATTTTCAAAAACACCATACCACTAGATCCGCAACAATGGTTGCGGAATTAACCATCAGGCTGTTATTTTATACAGTTTTCATCACAATCATTTAATTATTCTGGAGACCACAAACTTCTCTCAATTCTTACAGTAAATTGTTATAAAGTTATTTCAAGTTAATAAATCCAACAACTAACAGAAAACAAAGGCGAATGAGGCAAGACGATACCGATGAAAGGGATGACGAACTCTTCGAACACCACCGCATTGTAGCTGATGCTGGCCAAAGTTTGTTGCGCATTGATAAATTTTTGATGGACCGCTTGCCGAACGTGACGCGCTCCAAAATCCAAAATGGCATTCACGATGGTTTTGTAACAGTAAACGACAAAGACATTAAACCGAACTACAAGGTGCATCCAAACGATGTGATTATCATTTCTTTGCCAGAGCCGCCACGTGATACCGATATCAAGCCCGAAAATATTCCGCTGAACATTGTATTTGAAGATGACCACGTACTGGTAGTAAATAAAGAACCCGGCATGGTAGTGCACCCTGCCTATCAGAACTGGAGCGGCACGTTGGTAAATGCGCTAACGTATCATTTTCAAAATCTGCCCGAGATGAAAGGCAACGAGGGCAGGCCCGGGTTGGTACATCGCATTGATAAAGATACTTCTGGTTTATTGTTGATCGCAAAAACTGAGGGTGCGATGACTTCGCTTGCGAAACAGTTTTTCGACCATAGCATTGAACGAACGTATAACGCCATTGTGTGGGGCATACCGGACCCGCCAGAAGGAACTATCAATGTAAATGTGGGCCGAAGCTTAAAAGACAGACGCGTTACCGTTGCTTTTCCGGAAGGTGATTTTGGCCGAACTGCTATCACACACTATAAAGTTTTAAAGGACTTGCGCTACGTATCGTTGATTGAATGCAAATTGGAAACAGGTCGCACGCACCAGATACGTGCGCACATGAAGTACATTGGAAACTCTATCTTTAACGATGCCACGTATGGGGGAAATGAAGTATTGAAAGGCACCGTATTCAGCAAATACAAACAGTTTGTTGATAATTGTTTTAAAATAATCCCGCGCCAGGCGCTGCACGCGAAAACCTTGGGATTTACACACCCCACAACGCAAAAATTTCTTCAATTTGATTCTGAACTTCCGAACGACTTTAAAGAGGTGATGGAGAAGTGGGAGAATTACGTGAAATATAACTGAACGACCCTTTCCTCAGTTTGTGGCCTCGAATTGAACTTCGAAATAGATTTCTTGTAGGGGCACCTCCACATTAATCGATTCAATCAAAATAGTATCTTGTACACTTGTGGTTTCTGATAAAAGCCAGCTACTATTCGACTGCTTCACAAATTTTTGTAATCGGTATTCTAATGATGAAATCACCCAGTATTCTTTCAATGACTCAATGGAGCGATAACGCATAAATTTACCACCCGTATCGTAATCAGCAGTTGACTTAGACAATACTTCACAGATAAAAACTGGGTTCAATAAGGTATCAAACTCGTTGTCTAAAAACTTTCTTTCTCCACACACCACACTGATGTCCGGGTAGGCATAAAGTGAATTGATAGAAGTCCGCACTCTCATGTCCGACCCATATGGTCTACAACCTTGACCCCGAAGTTTGTTTACTAAAAAAGAAATGAAGTTGGTGGTGATAATGTTATGAGGGTTTGTTGCACCGCTCATTGCAAAAATTTCTCCACCAAAAAACTCACTTTTGTACTCGGCCTTTCTCACAAGCTCCAAATATTCTTGCTCGGTATATTTCTTTTTTTGGTTTGAACCAATCATGAAGTAAAGATAATAAACTTTTTTCCATTAACTTGGTGAGAACTGATTGTGCTATGAACCCATCATTCCTCAAACGCATTTTCCTACCCGGTATCATTTTGCAATCTGTATTGATCGGTGGAGGTTATGCCACAGGCCGAGAGATCGTAGAGTACGGTGCGAAGTTTGGTGCCAATGGTTGGATTTGTGGAGTGATGATTTTTTTTGGCTTTTCACTAATGGCGATGTTGAGCATGGAGGCTTCTCGCATTTGGAAAGTTTACGACTATAAATCGCTTCTAAGTAAAATGGTGGGGCGCGCTTGGGTACTGTATGAAATTGCCTACCTGCTTGGCGCTATTTTGATCATTGCGGTGATGGCTTCTGCAGCCGGAGCCATTTTGCATAGCACGATGGGATTTGAGCCATGGGTCGGTGTGCTCATCATCGTTTTGTTGGTAGGCTTTCTCAACTACAAAGGTGAGGATGTTATTGCAAAATTGGAGACCATCGGCACCATCGCTCTGTTTGCTGCTTACTTCATCTTTGCGTTTGTGGTATACCAACAACGCAGCGACCAAATATGGTCTGTATTTCACCTCGGAGATGTGAGCTTCCAATCGTCTTCAATCCCTTCACTGTTATGGACGGGTATTTTGTATGTAGGCTACAATCTCGGTGTATATCCGGCAGCTATGTTTACTTATCGCGATGTGCAGTCCAGAAGAGAAAGTGTAGTAGCGGGCTTCCTATCGGGGCTGCTGATGACTGTCCCTTGGTTCATCACCTATTTTGCAATAATGGGTTATTACCCTGATGCTACTATTTTAGCTTCGTCCGTGCCGTGGCTTGAGATTTTAAAGTCGTTCCATCCTGCGTTAATTGTTGTATTCGGTATTGTGGTGGGGTGGACACTCGTTGAAACCGCTACAGGTATGATACATGCGTTCATTAGCCGAATTGAAGTTGATTTGGAAGAACGCAAAAAGAAAAAGATGTCAAAGTTGACGCGTGCAGGTATTGCCACCATTGCATTGGTTGCCTCTCTTATTTTGGCGCAGGTGGGCATCATCGATTTAGTTGCTAAAGGCTATGAGGTCTTGGCGTATGTCTTGATTTTGGTTTTTGCAGTGCCGATGCTACTCTATTCGAAAAAACTGTTAATTGATTGACCAATGGAAAGTCAATCGTTGAAGTTGAATGTTTCTGAAAGCATAGGAGAAGTTTCAGCTGAGTGGACACAAGCTACCCAAGCGATAGCCACTTTGACACTAGCGCACGGGGCGGGTGCGGGCATGAACCATCCATTTATGGTGAACTTGGCTCATGAATTGGCTATGCAAGGTATTGCCTCGCTGCGTTTTAATTTCCCTTTCATTGAAAAGAAAAGCAGGAGGCCAGATGTGCCCGCCATAGCGCACCTGACTATCGCACGCGCACTTGAAAAAGCACAGGTACTATTCCCAAACATTCCTCTTTTTGTAAGCGGCAAATCGTTCGGTGGACGAATGAGTTCTCAATTGTTAGCGCTTCAACCCAATGCAGCAGTTAGAGGGATTGTATTCTTTGGGTTTCCACTGCACCCAGCAGGCAGGCCAGGCACTGACCGTGCCGAGCATTTAAAAAATGTATCGCTGCCTAAGCTTTTTTTTCAAGGCACAAAAGACGAATTAGCCCAATGGGAGTTGGTAACTTCTGTGGTTCAAGATTTGCAAAATAGCACGCTCGTTAAGCTAGAGGGCGCGGACCACACCTTTAAGAAAGGTAAGGAAAATTTATTGCCACTACTTGCACAAGAAACAGCAAGTTGGGTTCGGCAAATCACAGCATCGAAATAGACTTTTTTTAGGCTCAGCTAAAAAGTGAGTTCACTTCTAAGTCAATGCGGCCGATGATGTAAGCAAAGTCTTCGATGTTTTCCACAAAATCTATTTTGTTCACATCAATAGTCAGCAACTTACCGTGGTGGTAGCTTCCAATCCATTGTTCGTAGTGCTCGTTCAATGTTTTCAAATAGTCGAGCTTGATATTGAACTCAAAGTCGCGGTTGCGTTTCTGTATTTGCTGCACCAGCTTGGGGATGTCTGCTTTCAGGTAAATCAACAAATCCGGAGGTTGCACAAAATTGACCATCGAATTATAGATGTCAAGGTAGCTTTGATAGTCGCGGTCGTTAATGTGCCCGCTCTTATGCAAATTGGCAGCAAAGATGTGCGCATCTTCGTAAATAGTGCGGTCTTGCACAATTGGTTTTTCGCTTTCGCGGATCTGCCGCACTTGGTTAAAGCGGCTATTCAAAAAGTAAATTTGCAAATGAAACGCCCAGCGCGTCATGTCTTCGTAAAAGTCGCGCAAGTAGGGGTTGTGGTCCACCGATTCATATAGCGGAATCCATCCATAATGCTTGGCCAGTTTTTCGGCTAGTGTGGTTTTTCCCGAACCGATGTTCCCAGCAATTGCAATATGTTTTAAGATCTTCAAGCTGAATTGATATTTTTGTAAAAATAATGGTTAAATGCAACAAACAACTTTGCAAAAAAAATGAGACTGGTGATTTTGAGTGGTATGTTAAAAAAGAAGAGCCTTTGCGCTTACATCATTTTGATTCGCGAGCCGTAAACAGCGGAGATTGGAAAAAGCCCAATATTGCAGAAAAAGAAACCTCAAACTTTACGTAGGCAACGGATATAAACTGGTACAATGGATCGCACAAAAAGCAGACATTGAAAGGTTTATTGCCGAACCGCCAACCTCACCCTATGGGTCTTACCACTATTTTGGTGATTTAAGTAAAGCGTGTCGTGGTTGAAAAATAACTGCCAACCTGACACTCCTAGCCTTTGGAACAATCCTTGATTGATAGATTTTATTGTTAAAAACCCTAAAACAGAGAATACTATGGCAGAAGTGGCAGAAAAAGGCAGTATTTCCATCCATACTGAGAACATTTTTCCGATCATCAAGAAGTTCCTTTACTCAGACCACGAGATTTTTTTGCGTGAGTTGGTGAGCAATGCAGTAGATGCAACCCAAAAGCTGAAAAAGTTGGCCTCTATTGGCGAGTTTAATGGCGAGTTGGGTGATTTGAAAATTGAAGTGAGCTTTGATAAGAAGAAGAACACGATCACCGTCAGCGACAAGGGCCTTGGCATGACGGGCGAAGAGATCAAAAAATACATCAATCAAATAGCTTTTTCAGGCGCCACCGAGTTTGTTGAGAAGTTCAAAGACAAGGGCGATGCAAAAGACATCATTGGCAAGTTTGGTTTAGGTTTTTACTCCGCCTTTATGGTGGCCGATAAAGTAGAGGTGGTTTCCAAATCGTACAAAGACGGTACACAAGGCGCTCGCTGGACGTGCGATGGCTCTACCGAATTTGAACTCACCTCCGATAAAAAAGATACGAGAGGGACAGACGTAATCCTACACATCAATAAAGACTCTGAAGAGTTTTTGGACGAGTATCGATTGAAAGGCATTTTAGAAAAGTATTGTAAGTTCTTGCCTGTTGAAATCAAATTCGGTACGAGAGATGAAAGTGTTGAAGATGGAGTTGACAAAGACAACAAGCCAAAATACAAAACCGTTACCACTGATCGAATTATCAACAATACTTCACCGATCTGGGTAAAGGCACCACTCGAGTTGAAAGATGAAGATTACCTGAAGTTTTACAAAGAATTATATCCCTTTTCAGAAGACCCTCTTTTCTGGATCCACCTCAACGTAGATTATCCTTTCAATCTCACTGGAGTCCTCTACTTCCCCAAGATCAAAAATGATTTTGAAATTCAGCGAAATAAGATTCAACTCTACTCACGCCAGGTATTTATTACCGATGAGGTAAAAGATGTAGTGCCTGATTTCTTAATGCTGCTGCACGGAGTGCTGGATTCTCCTGATATTCCACTCAATGTATCCCGCAGCTATTTGCAGAGTGATTCGAATGTGAAAAAAATCAGTTCGCACATCACCAAAAAGGTAGCCGATAAGTTGGTAGACATGTTCATCAAAGACCGCAAAGAATTTGAAAAGAAGTGGGATGACATTGCGGTGTTTGTTCGGTACGGCATGATCAGCGATGAAAAATTCTACGACAAGTCAAAAGAGTTTTCCTTGTTGAAAAATGTGGAGGGCCAATATTTCACAATGAATGAGTATGCTGACAAGGTAAAGCCCAACCAAACCGATAAAGACGGTAATGTGGTTTACCTCTATACCACTGATAAAGGAAAACAAGATGCGTTTATCCAAGCAGCCAAAGAAAAAGCGTATGATGTGCTGATGATGGATGGGGTGCTGGACAGTCATTTCATCGGCAACCTAGAGCAAAAACTCGAAAAGACGCAGCTCAAACGTGTGGACAGCGAAATCATTGATAAGTTGATTGCCAAGTCAGACGCGGTAGCCAGCGTTTTGAGCAAGGAAGAGGAGGAGCAAGTGAAAGGCATTTTTGAAAAGGCCATCAACAACAAGGCGATGACGTTGGCTATTGAATCACTGTCGCCCAATGATTTGCCGGTAACCATCACCATGAGTGAGTGGATGCGCAGAATGAAAGACATGGCTCGCACAGGCGGTGGTGGAGGCATGGCTTTTATGGGAAGCATGCCTGATAGCTACAACGTAGCGATTAATGGCAACCATGCGATTGTTCAGAAAATTCTGAAGGCGGAAAATGAAGAGCAAAAAACAAAACTCGCCAAGCAAGCCTATGATTTGGGATTGCTTTCGCAGAATTTGTTAACAGGAGCGGACCTCACAAGCTTTATTAAACGGAGCGTGGAGTTGGTGGGCTAAGTGCCGCGAGTATAAATTAAGGATTGCGCTTAGGTCAAGAATGCTATTTTTGCACTTGGCTTAAGCGCATTTTTTATGAATAAATTCTTATCAGTCGCATTCTCGTTACTGTCTTTTTTCTCTTTCTCTCAATCGATTCAGTCCCCTTCCGAATTTTTGGGTTATGAGCTGGGTGACCGCTTTACCCGCCACCACCGCGTAGTGGAATATTTTAAACCCAAATTATGC
>JBJTHA010000397.1:0-11167 GCA_046094265.1 Cytophagales bacterium | reverse complement strand
CTGCAATTTGCACCACGGCACAACAAAAAGTATCGTACAAGGGGTTGCCATCAGCAATCTGGCCAAAACTCTACAACATCACATATCAAAAAAGTGAAGTTTATGATAAGCCAGTGTTCAGTAAAGATGTGTTAGCGCTTTCAAGCAAAGTGATTTCCCTGCCAGGCTATATGGTTCCATTCGAAAACGGAATGAAAGGCAATCACTTCATTTTATCTTCGCTTCCGCTCAATGCATGTTTCTTCTGTGGCGTGGGCGGCCCCGAAACTGTCATTGAAGTATTTCTAAAAAGTTCGGTAACCTATACAGACAAACCAGTCGAGATAAAAGGCAAGCTCGTGCTCAATGACAAAAATCCTGATAAGATGGTTTACATTTTAGAGGAGGCGGAGTTTCTAGGAGTAATCGATTTTTAACTTTATTTCAAGCCATATCGATCAATCAGAAACACCAACGCGGCCATGGAAGCCGAACCGAGTTCAAGCTCTCTTTTGTCGACTTTGTCAATAGTATCTTCTTGCGTGTGGTGGTAACTAAAATAGCGTTGTGAGTCGGGTAAGAAACCAATCAACGCGGTGCCCAAAGGCCCTAACGGCCCAATGTCTGCACCACCACCTTCTTGCGAAAAATCCCACAAGTCGTAAGGCTCCAACAAGGGTTTCCAACTTCTGATTTTTGTTTTGAAACTTTCTGTCCCCGTCATGGTAAAACCTCGAGGCGTAAACCCACCTCGATCTGACTCTATGGCAACAAGGTGATTTTCTTTTTTCAACTTGGCTACCTCAGCATATTTTTGACCGCCACGCAAACCATTTTCTTCGTTCATGTACAATACCGCCCGAATGGTTCGCTTGGGTTTGTAACCCATCATTTTGAACAGGCGCAGCACTTCAATGGCTTGCACGCAGCCTGCGCCATCGTCATGCGCGCCTTGGCCCACATCCCAACTATCTAAATGGCCGCTTACCACAATGATTTCATCTTTGTATTCACTGCCTTTGATCTCGCCAATCACATTAAAGGAAGGCGCGTCTTCCAAACTTTCACAATGGGTTTCCAAATAGAATTGCAGGTCACGGTCGTCTTTCAACACCTTGCTTAGCAAGTCGGCATGTTGGGTGCTGATGGCTACAGCCGGAATTTGTTTCACCATCGGTGCATACCGAACGCCACCTGTATGTGCATATGATTCGTTGTTCAATCCCATCGAGCGGACAATTACAGCAACTGCGCCCAGCTTGGCTGCTTCGCTGGCACCATTGGCACGTTGCTCCACTGCGCCACCATAGGCTGCAAACGTGTTGATTTTGGTCGCGTCCATGGGGCGATTAAAAAACACGATTTTACCTTGCACATTTTTTTGGCCGTGCTGCTTGAGTTCATCAAAACTTTTTACCTCAACAACATTGGCTGTAATACCAGAAGGACCTGTGCCAATAGATCCACCGAGCGAGAGAATGGTTAAATCTTTACTACCTATTTTTTTTGAGTTAATCACTCGACCTACCTCCTGTTGGCCGCGTACCCAGTGTGGCACCGTTACTGGTTGTAACCAAACCGAATCAAAGCCAAAGTCATCCATAGTATGCCTTCCCCATTCCACGGCTGCGGCAGCTCCCGGTGAACCGGATAACCGATGGCCAACTTTGGTACACAAATCATGGAGCATGGCGTATGACTTTCCGTTCTGCAATGCTGCATCATAAATTTCTTTGATGAGGTCTTTTTCAGTGGACTGTGCCACCCCAAACCTTAAAAGAGATAGAAACAACACGAGTAAGGATAACTTTTTCATAGATCGCAATTAATAGTGGAAATGTAGAGAATCGATTTGGATCACCCAAGCGAAATTGAGTTACCGTATTATTCGTAATTTCGTTCACTAATTTAATGAGATATGGCACTTCTGTTTGAGTCTTTCGATGAATGGAAAAGTTATTGCCACCAAAAAAAGATATCATTGACCGATGCGGTGATTGAATACGAAACCGAACAAAAAGGACGAAACCGCGAACAGATTTTACAAGGACTTGCCAAGGCGTGGAGCGTAATGAAAGATGCCGTGCGCACCGGGTTAGAAGAAGACATGACCTCTCGCTCGGGCATGGTGAACAATGGAGCCAAAAAAGTCTATCGTTATCCAAAAGCTGTTTTATCAAAGGAGTTTCAAAATTTGATTTCACGAGCACTGGCAGCAAAAGAAGTTAACTCTTGTATGGGGCGCGTGGTGGCGGCACCTACGGCAGGCGCTAGTGGCATCATGCCGGGTGTTTTATTTACGCTGCAAGAAATCCATGAGGTTGATGATGAAAAAATTTTAGATGCTATGTTGTTGGCGGCAGGTATTGCACTTATTATCGAGCAAAAAGCGTCTATTGCCGGTGCGGTGGGCGGCTGTCAGGCCGAGACGGGTACGGCTGCCGCCATGGGTGCTGGTGCCATCGTGTATTGTTTGGGCGGAACGACAGATCAGATCTTTAATGCCGTTGCCATCACCATTCAATGTATGTTGGGCTTGGTTTGCGACCCCGTAGCAGGCTTGGTGGAAGTACCTTGCATTGTACGCAATGCCAGTGCAGCAGCAATCGCAAACAGTTCGGCACAAATTGCGTTGGCTGATGTGAGTAGTGTGATTCCTGTGGATGAAGTGATTGAAGCCATGGGTGAGATTGGCGCCAGTATGGAAACACGCTATAAAGAAACTGCATTGGGTGGGTTAGCTGCCACGAAAACCGGTCAGACACTCGCGAAAAAAGTTCTGATCAGAGATATTGAAGTTTTACCGGATGAGGGGGCTTAATTAAAGGAAAGTGTCAACGGATTCAGTGAAAAAAATTTATCTCCAAAGTTGAAGTTGGATTTCCAACTTCAACCACGTAGTTTATCCAGCAGCTTATTCAACTCATTCGCTTCATTTTCGGAAAGATTTTTTAACGTAGTCAACCATGCTGGAGCCTGTGCGTCAATTTTCTTTAACAACTCGAGACCTTTGTCCGTCACACAAATTTCCACTTGCCTGCGGTTAGCTGCACAAATTTCCCTCGTTACCAACCCTTTCACTCGTAGCTTCTCTACCAGGCGCGTACAGTTACTGCTCTTGTCAATCATCCGCGAGCTGATATCTGCCAACGTTAGCTTGCGCGGGTGGCTGCCCCGCAAAATGCGCAACACGTTGAACTGTTCGGGGGTTATGCCTACGGGCTTTAATCGGCTGATGTTACCTGCATTGAGCCAACTGCTGGTGAACATGATATTGACGGCCATCTTGTGGTGCTCTGATGCAAACTTGCCTTGGCGAATTTCTTCTTCAATCGTCATGGCAATAAAGGTAACGAACACACTTGTCAATACAACAGTTTATTAATGTACGAAATAATGGGCGGGTAGTTTAATTATTCTGAGATTAACTAGCTCTTATGGATAAATTAATTTTCGCTTCGTACAACCTTACCGTCTTTCATCACCCATTTCACTTTTCTTAAATCAGCTATCGATTGGCTTGGGTCACCAGTCATAACTAACAAATCCGCTTTCATGCCTTCTTTGATAAAGCCAAGTTGGTTTTCCAGATGAAAGGCTTTTGCGTTGACACTCGTAGCAGCTTTTAATACATCGATTGGTTTCATACCGTATTCTACCATCAATTCCATTTCCAACACATTTTCACCGTGCGGAAAAACGCCCACATCGCCACCCATGCCAATGGCTACTCCTGATTCCATCGCGGCCTTAAAACTTTTTTTCTTGTTCACTACATTGGCCGGGTCAGGCGCAACGCCTTTTTTCCAGCCACGGTACTGCGTAATCATATCCACCGCTGCAAGCGTGGGCATAAAAGTTACGTTATGCTCTTTCATCAGTTTACCTGTCTCTACATCAATAAAATCTCCGTGCTCAATCGTTTCGGCTCCGGCCAGCACCACCCGCCTAATCGCCTCTTTTGATTTGGCATGGCATACCATCGCACGGCCGCTACTGCGCGTGACCTCATTGATGAGTTTCAATTCATCTAACGTGAACGAAGGCTGATCTTCGCCTTGCAAGCCCCAGCGGTAATCCGCATAAATTTTTATGAAGTCTGCACCTTTGCCAATTTGATCGCGCACCACGCGCACCAAATTGTTTCCATCGGCCGGCTCCGCTCCTAACATAATTTCCTGATCGTGGTCGTAACCTTTCGGACCATACGAGCCCGTGGAGACAATTGCGCGACCTGCTACTAACAACCGAGGCCCCGGCACAATGCCTTCATTGATGGCCCGTTTCAAAGACACATCCGAATAGCCAGCACCCTCAGTGCCTAAATCGCGTGCGGTGGTAAAGCCGGCCATCAATGTATTTTTTGCATGCACCGTGGCACGAACGGTTCGATAGGCGTCCGTCTCTTTTAGTACCTGCGTATCCCAATCGGTAATGTTGTACGGATAGAGAAATAAATGTGAGTGCCCTTCAATCAATCCGGGCGTGAGAGTGGAATTTGAATAATTGACTTTAACTGCATTGGCGGGCGCATTGATTTTTTCTTTCGGCCCTGCCGCCACGATTTTGTCGTTTTCTACCAACACAGCCCAGCCTGTATGCATTACCTCGCCATCAAATATTCGATCGGCCGTGATGTAAAATGCTTTTGGGTTTTGTGCCCAAAGCGAAAGGCTGGAGAAGAGAATCAGCGCGGCTACTTTTATTTTGAGATGTTTGTCACGTTGAGCTTGGCGAAACGTTTCTATTAGTTTACCAATCGGCTTCGCTAAATTCAGCCTGACATCAAAAAGTTGATTATTAAATAGACCATCCATTGGTTTAGGTTTTTGAAAACAAAAAGATAGGACATTAACAGCAAACAAAAAACCCTTTCGGTGATGAAAGGGTTTTTCTACTCGATTTCTTCAGTTGCCTGACGGCATTTTACGAAGCCTTATAGCCGTCTGAGAACTATTTTGTTAAATCGCTTTTAGTGCGGAATCGTAATTCGGCTCTTCACCAATTTGTGGCACTAGCTGATTATATTTTACTTTCCCATTCGTGTCAATGACTACTACGGCACGCGCAAACAATCCTGCGAAAGCAGAATCCAATAACTCTACCCCGTAAGCTTTGCCAAAACCGCGACTGCGGAAATCCGATAGCGTGATAGCTTTGTCAATTCCTTCGGCTCCACAGAACCGTTTCATGGCAAAAGGCAAATCTTTGGCAATGCAAAGCACAACCGTATTGTCCATTGAGGCCACGCGTTTGTTGAATTCGCGGGTGGAGGTAGCGCATACATTGGTATCGATGCTTGGGAAAATATTTAACACCACATTCTTACCGGCAAAATCTTTCAACGATACATCTTTCATATCGTTTGCGGTGAGAACGAATTCAGGTGCTTGAGCACCTGTAGAAGGAAGTTCGCCAATTGTGGTAGCAGGGTTGGGGCCGAGTTTTGTTTGAGCCATAAAATGATTTTAGATTTACGATTTTTGATTTATTAACTTTACAACATTTCCGTTATCGAATTCGGTCAGAGTCTCTTACCAACTTTTCATCTTTTCTAATAAACCGGTTGGCTACTGTATTGCACACCATTGCCACTGCGGGCATGTAAAGTGCGTAGCCATAGCCGCCCTGCACTTGTGCGCCCTGCATTGTTTGCATGGCCAAGATTACAGCCGAAGCCATCGTGCCCGCCATCAGCAACGAATTGAGCAAGCCCAACTTTAGTTGCAGCATGCGATTTTCAAATTTGCCGATTTCGATAATGCACAAGGTGGCAGCCGCAATGGCTAAAATCGCGGTGATGGAGTAAGGAAAGTAATAAGTGGCCAGCGTCTCGCCACTTTTTACCGAGTAATGCAGGGGAAAAAGTGCGTGGGCACCAGCTTCATTTTCTCCGCGCCAAATCGGAAAGAAAATCATCAAAATCAAACTCAAAGCTGCCAATCCTAAGAAGATGGTCTGTTTCCTTTGCCACATAAGCCGATACCTTTACTTTTGCCACAAATGTACGATGAAATCCACATCACATGAAGCCTGCTTATATTATTGATATACTTCGAACGCCCATTGGCAAATATGGTGGCACGCTTGCCTCCGTTCGGCCAGATGACTTAGCGGCTCATGTCATCAAGAAATTGATGGAGCGTAATCCAACGATTCCAATCAACGAAATTGAAGATGTGATTTTTGGCGCAGCCAACCAAGCTGGAGAAGACAACCGCAATGTAGCGCGCATGGCGTTGTTGTTGGCTGGCTTGCCCACTTCCGTGGGAGGCGTTACGGTCAATAGACTCTGTGCTTCGGGTTTACAGGCGATTATGGACGCTGCACGTAGCATCGCGCATGAGGATGGCGATTTTTACGTTGCTGGTGGGGTGGAAAGTATGAGTCGCGCCCCATTTGTGATGCCAAAAGCGGAGGAAGGTTTTTCGCGTAAGGTGGAAATTTATGATACCACGTTGGGCTGGCGATTTGTGAACTCCAAACTTTCAAAGTTGTACCACCCTTACTCGATGGGCGAAACGGCCGAGAACGTAGCCGAGCAATGGACAATCAGTCGCGAGGCCCAAGACGGGTTTGCGTTGGCCTCTCAACAAAAATATGGGCAGGCCAATCAAGCCAATAAATTCAAAGAAGAGTTAGTAGCTGTTTCCATTTCTAAAGGAAAGGAAGTAATCGAATTTAATAAGGATGAATTTCCGCGCGAGACATCATTAGAAAAGCTCGCTTCGTTAAAACCAGCTTTCAAAGAAAATGGTAGCGTAACGGCCGGCAATTCGTCCGGCATCAACGATGGTGCTGCGGCTTGTGTGATGGCCAGTGAAGCTGCCATTACCAAACATCATCTAAAACCGTTGGCTCGAGTAGTTTCCGTGGCCGTTGCGGGTGTTGATCCTGCCTATATGGGCCTAGGCCCCGTGCCGGCCGTACAAAAGGCATTGAAGCGCGCGGGTCTGAAAATTTCAGACATCGGTTTGGTAGAACTCAACGAAGCATTTGCCGCTCAATCTCTGGCGTGTATTCAGGATTTGGGTTTGAATCCTGAAATCGTAAATGTAAATGGCGGAGCCATTGCTATCGGTCATCCATTGGGGTGCAGTGGCGTGCGCATTAGCGCCACGCTCCTTCACGAAATGAAGAAGAGAAATGTGAAATACGGGTTGGCAACTATGTGCATTGGTGTTGGGCAAGGGGCAGCCATTATCTACGAACTAGTTTGAAAAAATTCTAAAAATTATTGTATGAAGACATTTCAATTATTTCTTTTCTTGAGCATTGCTGGATTGCAATTAGCCGCCCAAGTCCAAAACCGCGAATCGTTCGACCCGAAAGTAACCGAAGTGTGGGAGCCAAAAGCAAGAAAAGTTACGCCCGGAGCAACGGCAGGGGAAGCGCCATCTGATGCTATTATTCTTTTCAGCGGAAGGGATTTAGCTGAGTGGACTTCGCTCGATGGTTCTCCCGCAAAATGGGAAGTGAAGGACGGAGCATTCACGGTGGTAAAAGGGACAGGCGACATCAAAACAAAAAAAGTGTTTGGCGATATTCAACTGCACATAGAATGGCGAAGTCCAGCAACGGTAGAAAGCGAAGGCCAGGGTCGTGGGAATAGCGGCATCTTCTTGCAAGAGCGCTACGAACTTCAGGTTTTAGACAGCTACGAAAGCCCAACCTACCGTAACGGCCAAGCAGGTG
Organism: Cytophagales bacterium; assembly: GCA_046094265.1. Lineage (GTDB taxonomy): Bacteria > Bacteroidota > Bacteroidia > Cytophagales > Cyclobacteriaceae > ELB16-189. Next base: position 3,493 of record JBJTHA010000397.1, on the reverse strand, counting down.
CTATCTATAAACAGCACGGCCCGTTAGTGAATGCAACGCGCAAACCAGGTGAGTGGCAAGTGTACGATGTGATTTACAACGCACCCCGCTATAATGATAACGGTGAAGTGGTGGTGCCCGCCTACATCACGGTTCTTCACAACGGTATCGTCATTCAAAATCATGTGGAAGTGCGCGGCCCTACCGAGTTCAGAGGCTTGCCCGTTTATGTTGCCCATGGCAAGGCGTCTATCAAACTGCAAGACCACGGTAATGCTGTCAGCTATCGAAATATTTGGATAAGGGAATTATAAATTTCGTCAAGCGTTGCGCTACTTCTTCGAGATTTCTTACAACGGCACTCACTACCACGGCTGGCAAAACCAGAAAAATGCGCTGGGTGTGCAGCAAGTGGTGGAAGATTGCATGTCGAAGGTTTTTCGGCAGCCCATAGAAATAGTAGGCAGCGGCCGCACAGATACAGGCGTTCACTGTGTTCAACAATTTTTTCATGCAGATATTGAAAATGAATTCGACACAGCGACCTATTTACAAAAGCTCAATTCCATTCTGCCCCGCGATATAGCGATTCACGCGGTTCATCGGGTGAAGGACGATGCGCATGCGCGCTATGACGCCTACGAGCGTGCCTATGAATACAAAATTACCCCCAACAAAAATCCATTGTTGATTGGCCTTGCATATTACTGCTTTAAATCCATTGACATCAAAACCATGAACCACGCGGCTGCGTTATTGGTAGGCGAACATGATTTTGAGTGCTTTAGCAAAGTAAAGACGGATGTAAATCACTTTATTTGCGACATTAAGAAGGCACATTGGAATGAAAAGGACGGTTTGCTTGTTTTCAGCATCACGGCCAATCGATTTTTGAGGGGGATGGTGAGGGCCGTTGTAGGCACCTTGCTGGATGTAGGTAGCGGTAAAATTTCGTTGGAAGAGTTCAAAGACATTTTGAAAAGCAAGGACAGAAACAAAGCTGGAATGAACGTGCCACCGGAAGGTTTGTATTTGATGAGCGTTAAATACCCCCAGAAAATATTTATTAACTGATAGTGGTCAGACAGCTTGTTTGCAGGACTAATAACGGGCAGACGACTAAGAATGTATGGATAAAGAAAAAGTAAGCAGCGGCAACATCATCGACTTTAAGGTGCTGAAACGCATCATGCGGTTCGTGAGGCCCTATAAAGGCCGGTTTTATTTGGTAGTAGCGTTCACGTTTCTGCTAGGCATCCTCACTCCATTAAGGCCATTGTTGATTCAATACACATTGGATGCTCACGTGCAGTATGGAAATTACTGGGCAATGGTAAATGTGATGTTGGTTATTTTGGGTCTGTTGGTGATACAATCAGCGGTGCAATATGTACACACTTATGTCTCAGGTCGGATTGCCCAGTTTGTCATTCGTGATATACGCATTCAATTGTACGAACACCTCATCAACCTGCGCTTGCGTTTTTTCGACAAAACACCCATTGGTCGATTGGTGACACGCACCATTTCAGACGTAGAAACCTTGGCCGATGTTTTTAGTGAAGGCTTGGCCGCCATGGCCAGCGACTTACTACAAATTGTTTTCATCTTGGCATTTATGTTTTATATCGATTGGCGGTTAACGTTGGTGAGCCTCTCCACCATTCCCTTGATGTTGTTGGCCACCTATGTATTCAAAGAGAAAATCAAGGTTGCCTTTAATGACGTGCGCAATGCCGTTTCTAACCTCAACGCGTTTGTACAAGAGCACATCACGGGCATGAACGTGGTGCAGATTTTTGGCAGCGAAAAACGTGAGTTCGAAAAGTTTAATGACATCAACAAAGAACATCGCGATGCCAATCTTAGGTCAGTTCTTTACTACTCCGTTTATTTTCCTGTTGCTGAAATAATTGCTGCAATGGGCACAGGTCTGCTGGTTTGGTATGGTGCCAAGGGTGTGATTAACACCGAGGTAACAGGCATCACCATTGGTAAATTGGTTTCGTTTATCATGTTCATCCAATTGTTTTTTCGACCCATCCGCATGATTGCTGATCGGTACAATACTTTACAGATGGGCATTGTGGGTTCTTCGCGCATCATCAATTTGCTAGACGATAAATCGGATGTGATGGTCGATGGAACGCATTCCCCAGAATTAATAAAAGGCGAAGTGAAATTTGATCATGTATGGTTCGCTTATAATGAAGACAATTATGTTTTACGCGATGTGAACCTTAGCATTCAACCCGGTGAGACCATTGCGCTGGTGGGTGCCACGGGTGCAGGTAAATCTTCGATTATCAACCTATTGAACCGCTTTTACGAAATTAACCGCGGCACTATTTTCGTAGATGCGGTCAATATCAAAGAATACCAACTGGCTTCGCTCCGGAAAAGTATTGGCGTGGTGCTGCAAGATGTTTTTTTGTTTTCGGATTCTATTCGCAACAATATCTCGTTGGGTAATGATGAGGTTACTGATGACATGATTTTTCATGCGGCCGACCTGGTGGGTGCACGCAAGTTTATCGATCGGCTGCCTGGTGGCTTGAACTATAACGTGATGGAACGGGGTTCCACCTTATCGGTAGGGCAGCGGCAATTGTTGTCGTTTATTCGGGCGATGGTATATGAACCCAAGATACTGGTGTTGGACGAAGCGACTTCTTCTGTCGATAGTGAAACCGAAGAAATGATACAAGAAGCGATTGGCAAGATGATGAGCGGCCGAACCTCCATTGTGATTGCGCACCGCTTGTCTACTATCCAAAAGGCCGATAAAATTATTGTACTCGACAAAGGCGAGATTAAGGAAGTTGGCAAACACGAGCAATTGTTAGCACAAAACGGCTACTACTCGCAGCTCTACAAGATGCAGTACAAAGAGGCTGTCTGACGCTTCTTTATTTACAATTTTGACGCAATCTGTTTTATCCGTTCGAGCAATCGCAAATTACAGGTAGCTTACCTGCAACTACTGTGCTTTCCTCAACACGCTGTTCTTCTTGCTGTATCCGAAATAGATTACCAGTCCAAACAACAGCCAACCTATTGCCATCAGTTGTGTTTTATAGTCGAGCCCGATAATTAGTGCCAAACAAATGCCCGCCCCAAGAATTGGAACAAGGGGAACCAAAGGCGTTTTGAACGGCCTCGCAGCGGCAGGATTTTTCACGCGCATTACCCAAATGCCTATGCACACCAGCACAAATGCAAACAACGTTCCGAAACTGGTGAGGTTGCCCACTAAACTCTCGGGCAAGAAGGCGCCAAACGGCAGCACACACAACAACAAGATCAGGTTTGACTTGTAAGGCGTTCTGAATTTTGGGTGGAGTTCGGAAAACACTTTTGAAATCAATCCATCCTTTGACATAGAGAAAAACACACGTGATTGCCCCATTAACATCACTAGAATCACCGAAGTAAATCCAGCTAAAATTGCCACTGTTATCAATGTTCCTAACCATTCGTACCCAATCATGTATTTGTTAATCGCATACACAAC
>JBJTHA010000396.1:0-6421 GCA_046094265.1 Cytophagales bacterium | reverse complement strand
AATTACATTTGAAGAAATCCACCGCAACGGTGCCATTGCCTTTGCAATTTTTGACTACATCCGCTATACGGGCGATGAAGATTATTTGATTGAATATGGGCTTGAAGTACTGATTGGCATTTCTCGTTTTTGGTCGCAACGTATTACGTTCTCTACTGAGAAACAGCAGTATGTGATGCTGGGCGTAACCGGCCCGAATGAGTACGAGAACAACGTAAACAATAACTGGTACACCAGTTACATCGCGTGCTGGACATTGGAATACACACAGCATGCACTGGAGTACGTGCGCAAAAAAGATACTGCGAAGGTGACCAAGCTGCTCGCAAAAATTAAGTTTAACGAATCGGTGGAGACCGCCCGCTGGAAGGACATTCGCACAAAAATGTATTTGGGTGAAGACAAGCAGCGCGGCATTTACTTGCAGCAAGATGGCTTCCTCGATAAAGAATTGTTGACGGTAAAAGACTTGCGCAAAGAAGATAGGCCATTGAACCAAAAGTGGTCGTGGGACCGAATACTGCGTTCTTGTTTCATCAAACAGGCAGATGTATTGCAAGGCTTGTACTTGTTTGACGATCACTTCGATGATGAAACCATCAAACGCAATTTTGATTTCTACGAGCCAATGACGGTACACGAGTCATCACTGTCTCCCTGTGTGCACGTGATTTTGGCTTCGCGCATCGGCTACAAAGAGAAGGCCTACGAAATGTATCTGCGCACTTCGCGCCTCGATTTGGATGATTATAACAATGATACCGAAGACGGCTGTCATATCACCAGCATGGCAGGCACGTGGATGAGTGTCATCAAAGGATTTGGCGGTATGCGCGTGAAAGATGGCATGGTGCATTTTTCGCCCTACTTACCCGACCAATGGAAGAGTTATTCCTTCCGCGTTGACTTTAGAGGTCGCGTGCTTCGCGTGAACGTATTGAAAGAAAAGACAGAAGTACAGTTGGAATCGGGCGAGCCGATGGAGATTGTGTTGCATGGCGCAAAAGTTCAACTTTCTTAGTTTCCGGTTCCCAGCTGCTGGTTACTGCGATAACCTGAGGTTGGCAACTGTCAACCTGTTTTACCCATGAGCAAGACAGTCGCCATTGTTCAATCTAATTACATTCCTTGGAAGGGCTATTTTGATTTGATCAGGCGAGCGGACGCGTTTGTTTTGTTAGATGATGTGCAGTATACACGCAGAGATTGGCGCAATCGCAACCTCATTAAAACCAACAATGGGCTACAGTGGCTGACCATCCCGGTAGATGTAAAGGGTCAGTTCGAAATTAAGATCAATGAAGTGACCGTGGCGGATCCAACCTGGGCACAAGACCATTGGAACAAAATCAAACAATGGTATGGCAAAGCCCAGCACTTCAAGGCTTTCGCACCAATGATTGAAGAGGCTTATCTCTCCATGCATGAGTCCTCGCTGAGCAAAATCAATTTTCAGTTCATTCAGCTCATCAAAAAAATCCTTGAAATAGAAACACCCATTTTCTGGTCGCACGATTTTAATACCACCAATGAAAAATCAACGCGACTGTTAGAGCTATGCCAGCACTTGGGTGCCGACCGCTATTTATCTGGCTCTGCCGCCAAAAGTTACCTGGATGTTTCGCTGTTTCAGCAAGCGGGTATCGAGGTGGAGTGGATGGGTTACACCGGTTACCCTATTTACAACCAATTATTTGGGGAGTTTGCCCATGGTGTTACCGCGCTAGACTTAATTTTTAATGAGGGGAATAATGCAAAAAAATACTTACTTCCTGTAATTTAGAGCCTTAAGCGGGTGCGCGGCAATCCTGGTTTGTCCCTCACTGGCTAACTAAACCGTATACTTTGAAGCTGTCTATCGTTTCTACGCTTTACTACTCCCAAAATTATCTCGATGAGTTTTGTGGCCGTTGCATTCAAACAGCGCAAAAAATCACCGATGACATTGAATTCATATTGGTCAATGATGGTTCTCCCGATCAGTCGTTGAAGAAGGGATTGGCCATTCAGCAGAAACATTCGTTCGTCACCATTGTAGATTTATCGCGCAACTTCGGGCATCACCGCGCCATTATGACCGGCCTGCAGCAAGCCACGGGTGATTATATATTTTTGATTGATTGCGATTTGGAAGAAAACCCCGAGTTGTTGGAAGCCTTTTACCAAAAGATGCAAAGTAATAATTCGTTGGATGTAGTATACGGATTGCAGACCAAGCGCAAAGGCAATTGGTTTGAGCGCTTCAGCGGAAGAATGTTTTACAAGTTGCTATCGGTGCTAACCAGCGTAGAGTATCCTTCGGACACCTTCACCGCACGGTTGATGACAAGGCGTTATGTGCAGTCGGTATTGCGGTACCCCGAAAAAGAGCTTGACATTTGGGGCGTGTTTGTGTTAACCGGCTACAACCAAGCGGGCGTGCCCGCCACAAAGGGCTTTAAAGGCAAAAGCACTTATTCGTTTTATAAGAAGTTGCGGATGGCGGTGGAAATCATTACCAGTTTAAGCCATCGGCCATTGTACTTAACTTTCTTGCTCGGTATTTTTATCACTTTTATTTCGTTGGGGATTATTGCCTCGTTGATTTATCGAAAATGGATTAATAATATTGATGTGGAAGGATGGGCGAGTATTTTGGCAAGCGTCTGGTTTTTGGGTGGGTTGGTGCTCATGGTTTTAGGAGTAATTGCCATCTATTTATCGAAGATTTTTCTTGAGATAAAAAACAGGCCATTGACTATTGTGAAGGAAGTTTATAAGGGCAAATGATTAACGCAGACATAGAGCGATACTACCAAAAAAACTTATCGACACACGGTGCCAGTGCCGAAGGCGTGGGCTGGAAGAATGCTGAAGCCCAGCGCGTGCGGTTCGAACAGTTACTTAAAGTCATTTACACCGAGCGGCAATTTTCCATCAATGATGTGGGCTGCGGGGTAGGCGATTTGTCGACATACCTCACGGAAAAAAAGTATCAATTCAGCTACAAAGGCTACGATGTGCTGGAAAGTATGATTAGTGAAGCGAGGGAAAAGTACGTGGAAAATGGCACGCGCCAATTTTTTCAGGTGGACGACCTCACGCAAATGCAGCTTGCAGATTATTCAGTCGCGAGCGGCATTTTCAATTTAAAATTTGAAGTAACCGAAGAGCATTGGAAGCAGTATATTTTAAAAACGCTGGAAGTAATGAATGAAAAAAGCAAGTTCGGTTTTTCATTCAATGCATTGACTTCGTATTCAGATGCTGCCTTTATGAAGGCTGAGTTGTACTATTCGAATCCCTGTTGGTTATTTGACTATTGCAAAACGCGTTTTACTAAAAATGTGGCATTGCTTCATGACTATAGCCAGTATGATTTCACTATTTTGGTAAAGAAAAACTTTTAATCATGGGGTACCTTTACATTGCCCTTACTGTTTTGTTCTCTGCCTACGGCCAACTCATTCTCAAATGGCGGTTGAATCAGCTGGGCGTGGTACCGCAGGCATTAAAAGAAAAATTCATCTTCTTGTTTTTGGCAGTGTTTGACCCCTACATTTTCTCTGGCTTTGTAGCGGCTTTTTTGGCAAGCCTTACTTGGATGGCTGCACTCACTAAGTTTGAATTGTCGCAAGCCTATCCATTCACAAGCATGTCGTTTGTGGTGGTGCTGGTAGCGAGTTATTTTTTATTGAATGAGCCGATCACATGGGCAAAAATTGCAGGGTGCGGGCTGATTGTTGCCGGATTGGTTTTAATGTCGCGCGGATGATCGGCTTCAACAAACCCTATTTTTCAGGCAACGAATTGCAGTATATCCAAGAAGCTATTAGTTTAGAAAAGCATTCGGGCATCGGTGAGTTCACCCAACGCTGCCAGCGTTTTTTTGAGCAACGCTATGGATTCAGAAAAACATTGCTTACCCAATCTTGTACCGCAGCGTTGGAGATGGCCGCCATATTACTAGACATAAAGCCTGGCGATGAGGTAATCATGCCGTCTTACACATTTGTTTCGACAGCTAATGCGTTTGTGTTGCGAGGTGCAAAAATTGTGTTTGCCGATTCCAACGAAAATGAACCGAACATTTCGGTAGCTCATGTAGCCCAACTGATTTCAGCTAAAACGAGAGCGATTGTTGTAGTGCACTATGCCGGTGTGGCATGCGACATGGATACCGTCATGGCGTTGGCAAAAAAGCATAACCTTTTTGTGGTGGAAGACGCGGCTCAAGCCATCGATTCTTTTTACCGAGATAAACCACTCGGTTCCATCGGCCATTTGGCAACCTTTTCATTTCACGAAACCAAGAACATTAGTTCGGGCGAAGGCGGCATGTTGGTTGTCAACGATGAACGTTTCATCAAGCGGGCAGAAATTATTTGGGAAAAGGGCACGAACCGCTCTGCTTTTTTTAGGGGCGAAGTGGATAAATATAACTGGGTGGATGTTGGGTCTTCGTTTTTGCCTTCCGAAATTACAGCCGCGTTTTTGTGGGCACAGCTTGAACAGATGGATTTTATTCAGTCAGAGCGCAAGCGGCACTGGCGATATTATTGGGATGGTTTAAAAGACATGGCCTCCGCGGGATTTTTTCAGTTGCCCTCCATTCCAGATTACGCCAGTAACAATGCCCACATCTTCTACCTCGTTACCACCAGCAACATAGCCCAACGGGCATTACTTTACTACCTAAAGTCTGCTGGCGTGCAGGCCATCTTCCATTACCTCCCGCTGCACCAAAGCCCATTTTACTTGCGTGAAAATATCACAATTCAGTTGCCGAACGCTGAAAGTTTTGCAGACAGGCTTATTCGGTTGCCTCTATTTGTCGAACTCACCGATGAAAAAATTGAAATTGTAATCGGTGCTGTGCGCAAGTGTTTTGAAGTTTCAAAATCAGAGTTGGTGCCCCTCGCGTAAGAAGAATTCAATCAAGTTCTTTCCATTCACAGAAAACTTTAGTTGGCGAGTATAAAATTTTCGCGGATAATTCATTTATTTCTTATTTTTCACTTTCAAAAAATTACGTATGAATCGAAAATTACGAATGGGCATGGTAGGTGGAGGTAAAGATGCCTTCATTGGTTCTATCCACCGCATTGCTGCTAATATGGATGGACTGATAGAGATTGTGGCGGGTGCGCTGAGTATTAACCCCGAGGTGGCCAAGGAAAGTGGCAAGGCTATTTTTTTAGAACCTAGCCGCACCTACCTGACCTACGAGGAAATGTTGGAGAAAGAAAGTAAACTGCCAGCAGACAAGAAAATTGATTTTGTCACTATCGTAACACCCAACTTCGCACACTTTGCTCCCGCGATGGCTGCGTTGGAAAAGGGTTTTCACGTAGTGATTGAAAAACCTATCACCTTTACACTTGACGAAGCCAAGCAATTGAAAAAGAAAGTGGAGGAAACTGGTTTGATCTTATGCTTGACACACACTTACTCGGGTTATCCGATGGTGCGACAAGCCCGCGCTATGATGCATGAAGGTGTATTCGGCAAAATCCGCAAGGTGGTGGTTGAATATCCGCAAGGCTGGCTTAGCAAGTTGAGCGAGCGAGAAGGCAATGCACAAGCTGCTTGGCGTACTGATCCTAAAAAGTCAGGCAAGGCAGGCGCTATGGGCGATATCGGCACACATGCCGCGCATTTGGCAGAGTTTATCACAGGTTTAAAAATCACGCACTTATGTGCTGACTTAAATGCGTTGGTGCAGGGACGAATGTTGGATGACGATGGTAACGTATTGCTGAAGTTTGACAATGGTGCAGCAGGGGTGCTCATTGCTTCGCAAGTGGCAGCAGGAGAGGAAAATGCCCTGAAGATTAAAGTGTACGGAGAACATGGCGGTATTGAGTGGGCACAGATGGAACCCAATACGCTGATTGTTAAATGGCTCGATAAGCCCACACAGATTTTACGTGCCGGCACCAACGGTTTTTTACATGGTGAAGCGATCTTTAATGCGCGCACCCCGGGTGGGCATCCCGAAGGCTACCTGGAAGCGTTTGCCAACTTGTACCGAAACTTTGCCTTGGCGTTATCATCACGCATCGATGGTACTGCACTACCTCCACATGTCAGTTTCCCAACGGTTGATGACGGCATCAGGGGCATGGCATTTATCGATTCGGTGGTAAAGAGCGGGCAAAGCAATGAAAAATGGACACCATTTGAAATTTAATTTGGCGATTCGGTGGTTCGATCATTTGAAAATTGACTTCTAACTTCGAAACTCTAACCTCTAACCTCCAACTTCTAACCTCTAACTTCTAACCTCTAACTTCTAACCTCTAACCTCGAGCAGATGACGACAATTAAAGGCCCAGCTATTTTTCTTGCACAGTTTATGGGCGATGAACCTCCGTTCGACAACTTGAAGTCCATTTGTAAATGGGCCGCTTCATTGGGTTATGTAGGTGTACAGATCCCT
>JBJTHA010000395.1:0-5605 GCA_046094265.1 Cytophagales bacterium | reverse complement strand
TATGGTAATTGATTTGACCTAGGTGATATCCAAAATGCCCAATTAAATGGGCCAAGAAATAACCCGTAGACATTTTGTCTTTGAACACCACCAGAGGATACTCGTCCGACAGTTGTTCGTCTTCCAAATTGGATAACACTTGCTCCATCATGGCAATGGTATCTTCCACCATTTTGATCAACTGCTTTTGCGGAATATCTTTGGATGAGAACTCCGCATCACGGTTGCGTACATAACCTGTGTTGCCGATTGTTGCTCCAATAAAATGATTGAGGTTGCCTATCAAGTGTAAACATAAATTGCCCGCAGAGTTGGTGATGCCTTTTTCAACCTGCCAAATGGTTGATTCCTTTTGATATAGGGAAATCTCTTCCTTCAGTTTTTGTAAGTCTTTGACGAAAACTTTTTTTAATTCTTCCTGAAAAGCCATAATTATTTATTTTAAGGATTGGTTAACTATTGATCAAATTCAGTTCCGATTTCAATTTGGTAAGTTCACCCAGTAATTTGGTTTCGGTTACAAGGTGTTCTTTTCCCATTTTCTGTGCAATCCGAACCACTTCAAAATTAAATGTATCAATTTCTGTGGGGCGGTGATGGCGAATGTCTTGTAAGGTTGAGATATGCTGCCCATCAGAGGCTTTACTTATCTTCACCACATTTTCTAGCACTTCGCTGTTGGTTAGCTCAATCCCGATTGCCTCGGCAATTTGGGTACATTCATTTACTAAACGATGTGCCAGCTTCAGGGCCGTTTCATTGCGATGAAATACACCATTATCAATTTCTAACAAGGGACAGATAGAGTTAAAAACAACATTTGTGATAGCCTTCTTCCAAATGACAGTCTGAATGCCAGTTTCCGCTTTAAAGGGAAAATGATTGTTCTTCAACTGGCTTACGATTGCTTCTAACTCCGTTACAGATCCCTCAACTATTCCAATGGCAGACTCGGCCACAGGTTGAAACCTGAAAATATTATTGCCCACTGGTTGGCTAGTGGCAAAAAGTACGCAGCGATAAACTGACTTATAACCGAGTTTGATGAATGGTTCTTCTACACCCAATCCGTTCTGTAGAAGCACTACGGGAGAGCCTTTGATTTTATCTTTTATTTTTTCGGCCAGCATTATGTTGCCAAACGATTTGTTGGTAAGCAATATGAGGCCGTTTATTTCAGCGAGGTTATCTAGCGTGATGTGCGTTATTGCTGCGGCTACAGAAATGTTGCTTGCGAGGTTTACTTGAACCGCGATATCAGCAGTAGGTTCTCCGCTTACACTTCCACGAACCAAGAATACCCTTTTATCGGCAAGGTGGAGAAAAACGGCTAGCGCTTTACCAATGGCACCTGCACCAATGATGTAGATTGGATTTTCAAACATTGTTTCGTTCACTTGCTAAACAACTTGGTTATGCACTGGCCTGCGTTCGTTTTGTGGCTTTTAATTGATACCCTTTGTTCACAATGTAGATACCGGCTATCGTTACCACGATGGCCAATGCAATGCGTAAGTTCAGTTTCTCATCCAGCACCAGCCATCCGAGCAGCACGGCCACAATGGGGTTGATGTAGGCATAAAGTGACACGAGCGTCATCGGTAATTTTTTGATGGCATACGAGTAGCAAGTATACGCGGCCACCGAACCTACCAACGACATATAGGCCAATGAATACACTACAGGTGCATTCCAATTGATGCGGCTGTAATCATCCAATAGCAATGTAAAAGGCATCAAAAAAATCCCACCGAAAAGCATTTGCAAGCCGGCATTCAAAAACGGATTGCTATTGGAATTTTTCTTTTTGATCCAGATGCTGCCGATGGCCCAACACAGGTTGGCGGCAAACGTGAGCACAATACCCAGTAGGTAGTTGGAATTTGAAAACTCCGATAGGTGTTCACCAAAAATCAAAATGATTCCCGTAAGGCCTGTAACCAGCCCGAGCACAATCAACCCATTGGGTTGTTCGTCTTTGGTAAAAAACACATTGATAAGCACTGTCCAAATGGGCATCATTGAGCAAATGATGGCCGCCACACCACTCGAAATATACATTTCTGCCCAACCTACCATGCTGATGCCTAACGTGACCATGAGCAAACCGCTCACTGCTTGGTTGAAGAGTACCTTTCTATCAGGCCAAGGTGCGGCACGGGTCAACAGCACCACCAAAATTAAAATTGGGCCGGCCGTTAAGAAACGAATAATCGAAAACAGGAATGGCGGAAACTGGGTGACACCAATGCGCAAGCCTAGGTACGTAGTGCCCCAAATAATACAGACTGCCGCTAGTGCTAAATAGGCCAGAATATTTTTTTCAATTTTCATAGTTATTTCTTGCTCGGTAATGCTTTTTAAAAATGAGTTATTTTACCCTCACAGAACAGTTTACGATTTTATATTTTAACCTCATCCATTTTTTTATCAATTGTTTTTTTAATGCACCCAAGATACAGCCAGTGTAACCATAATCCTGCTGCGAGATGGGTTCAACTTTTCGTTAGAGGTAAGGAGCGAGGTGAGGCCCGTAATGCCCGCGCTGCCCAGCCAATGCTTCCCTAATTTTGCACGACTGTAAGCGATGTTGATGCCTGCAGTACTGTAACCCGAATTATCAAATACTTGATTGTTGTGCCAGAGAGAAGTTACCACATCTAAATGTTTACGTGTATAGGTGAGCCGAAACCGATTGACCCAATCGCGAAACTCAGGCTCTAAAATTAAGTTCCCGAATAGCGCCATGTGCTCGGCTGTCAATTGGGGATGCAATCGCACGGTGGTTATTACAATACACACAGCATCCGATCCTTTATCAGCAAAATCTTTAGCTTGTTCTAAAAACGAACCAACATATGGCGTAACGGTAACCTTGTTGGTAACTTTGATATTTTTGAAAACAGAAATTAATGAGAAATTATAAAACGTGTAATGATCGACTAAGTCCAAACCTTTAAACACAAACAAGCCCCATTTTTTTCGCTCATAGATCAAATTCACATCAAATGTTGGATTATCGCTCCCCAGCCAACCTCCGTAAGTAAAAATACCTTTACTGTGCATTCGGGAATTGATCCGCCAATGGGCGGATGGCGTTTGTTTTTTGGATTGGGTAGAATCTGCCTCTGCGAAAGCTGCTAGCGGTGTACATGCAAATAAAATAATAATGGTAACGAATAGTTTCATGCGTTGTTGAAATTAGATGCCAAATACTACTTTCATGATTCCCGACTCAACCCAGTTGTTGCTGACTTTAAATACGCCTACAAATCTGTGACTAAATACGTTTGAATAACAGTTTCAGTTTTATTACTTTTGACCATATCACTTTTAATTCAAGATTGTAAATCTGAAATTACAGCTCTAGCCGTTCTGAATTTGAGATATTGAATTTGTAATTCTTAACCATGATGGAAGCCAAACTCGAAATAGCCCCCGACCATCTCTACCACGAAGTAGCAGACCGAATTGAAACACTGATTGAAAAACAAGCATTAAAAGTTGGCGATAAGCTGCTTTCGGTGCGCGCGCTAAGCAAAGAGCAAGGCATTAGTCTGAGCACTGCGTTTCAAGCGTATTATTACTTGGAGAGCAAAGGGTTGATTGAAGCAAGGCCACAGTCCGGCTACTATGTAAAGTTTTCTCCACGCCACACTTTTGAGTTACCCACCTGCTGCGAGCCAGCCAACGAAGTGCTACCCGTAACGCTGGACGATATGATTACCAGTGTGTACAACGATTTACGGTCGACCAAAGTCATTTCATTTTCTGTGAGCGCACCCGACCACAGTTTGCTGCCCATCGCAAAATTGAAAAAATCAGTGATGTATTCGCTAAACCATGAGGCCGACCACTGTTTGGGGTACGAACATGTGCAAGGCAACGAAACACTGCGCAAGCAAATAGCGCGGTTGGGTTTTAACTGGGGCGGCTCGCTGGGCGAGCAAGATGTAGTGGTAACAGCGGGGTGCATGGAGGCTTTGTCGCTCAGCTTAAAAGCCGTAACCAACCCCGGAGATACTGTTGCAACGGAAAGCCCTACGTACTATGGAATTTTTAGAGTGATGGAGAGCTTGGGATTGAATGTGGTGGAAATTCCGGCAGACCCGGTAACGGGTATTGATATTGATTATCTGGAACGTGCCATTCCCAAATTCAAAATCAAAGCATGCTTGTTTGTACCGAACTTTAACAACCCCGTGGGCAGCTGCATGCCCGATGAAAAGAAGAAACAGCTCGTTAATATGCTGGCCAAAAAAGAAATACCCTTGATTGAAGATGATATTTATGGCGAACTCTATTTTGGAAAAACACGGCCGCGCACCTGCAAATCGTACGATAAAAAAGGGTTGGTGCTGCACTGCGGCTCGTTCTCTAAATCGTTGGCTCCAGGCTACCGCGTGGGTTGGGTGGTGCCCGGCCGCTTTAAGGAGAAAGTGATCAGCCTAAAGCGCATGAACAATATTTCTACCAATACGCTGGCCCAAGTTTCGATAGCGCATTTTTTACAAAACGGACGATATGAGCTCCACTTGCGCCACCTGCGCAAGGCATTGCATACCCAATGCTTAAATTATTTGCAGGCAATTAACGAGTTGTTCCCTACAGACACAAAGGTAACGCGGCCACTGGGTGGTTTTGTGTTGTGGGTAGAAATGAATAAAAAGATAGACGGTTATAAACTGCATAAGCGCGCATTGAAGCACAACATCGGCATAGCCCCGGGACAAATTTTTTCTGTGCAAGGCAGCCAATTTTCCAACTACTTTCGGTTGAGTTATGGCACTCCTTGGAATTACAAAGTAGAAAATGGGTTGAAAGTGTTGGGAGAGTTGATGGGGAGGGGGTAGCTATGTTACGCTGCTTTCTGTTTGTAAAGATGTTCTTGAAATTCAACAAACAGTCGGCTGATGTTTGCCACGTCTCCCAAAATTTCTTTTGCGTCTTCCAATGATTGATATTTGTTTGTCAGCAAGATGGGTAGTTTCTCCTGGTCGAGTTCGTCAACTCCTGATTCAATGTATTTGCTCAAAACGAATGTTATAAACTCTTTTTGTTTGTCGTTGAGTAACGCAAAAATGGTCGCTTCGGCTGCTTTGGCTCTGGCTTCCCTTGTCATGGCGATATAGTCACCATTGAAAACATATTCCAACACATCACACAAGTCGCTGTTTTCCATATCTACTAACTTTTGTAAAGTCCGTAAGTCGTCTTTAGGGAAACCTGCTGATTCTAAATTCTCCAACAAAACTTTTCGAGTAATGGGATTGCTCCAAAGTTTCCGCAATTCTTCTTCGTCTTTGAAAAGTTTAGGTAATTCGCCAAACAGATTATTCAAAAATTCTTCTGCTGAAATGGGTTTGCCGTCAGCACTCCAAAAAGAGGTTGAAATCATTGATTGAATTTCTCTTTATTTTCCGTTTCGCAATTTGATTTTAATTTTCTGCTTGCGTTCTGTTTCTGTGGGTTCTTTTGCCCCGATAGCTATCGGGGTTGGTTTGTATTCGCCTTTTGGTTCTTTTACTCCGCTTGGTTCTTCTCATAAAGGTTCTCCGTCACATTAAGTGTCTGAAAAATGTTTTTAGGAATCTACAAAGTAGTA
>JBJTHA010000394.1:0-2631 GCA_046094265.1 Cytophagales bacterium | reverse complement strand
CAGTTTACGATTTGATGAAATTCTTTTTCTTCCATGAGGCAATAAAAAAGTGGTGGCTCTATGAGCACATCTATAAAATGATTTCTACTTTCAGTGCGTTGGTGTCCGCTTTTTCGGGGAATGTGTTGAGGGACTTTCACCCCTATAGCCAAATGGTGCCGAGCATTTTTTGTACGATACTGATTATTGTGTTTATCACTTTAAAGGTTCGAGACAATCGGCAAACCCCTACCGCAATAGTATCGGTTAATCCGTGATAAACGGGTAGTCCTTCTGCTCGTAAATATCATGAAGCGCTTCCGCAGGATCAGGATACTTTGATTCTTCGGCAAACCGCACACTCTCTTCCACTTGGGCATTCACTTTTTGGTCGATGGCCTCTAACTCTTTTTCGGTGGCGATTTTTTTGCTGAGGATGGTGTGTTTTACTTGTTCGATCGGGTCGCGCTGCTTGTATTCTTCCACCTCGTCTTTGCTGCGGTATTTTTGAGGATCGCTCATGGAGTGACCTTTGTAGCGATACGTACGCAACTCTAAAAGTGATGGCCCCTCTCCAGCCCGCGCTCGCTCGGCCGCACGTGCCACCGCATCGTGTACGGCTTCTACATTCATGGCATCAACTGGCTCAGACGGCATATCATACGATTCGCCAAGGGTGTATAACTCTGTAACGTTAGAGCTACGTTTTACAGATGTGCCCATCGCGTATCCGTTATTTTCTATGGCAAAAATCACCGGTAGCTTCCACAGCATAGCCAAGTTGAAAGCCTCGTGCAAAGCACCTTGACGAACGGCACCATCGCCCATGTAGCAAATGCACAAGTGACCTGTGTTGTTATATTTTTCTGCGAAAGCGATGCCTGCGCCAAGGGGAATTTGACCTCCTACAATGCCATGGCCTCCAAAAAAGTGATTTTCTTTATCAAAAATATGCATAGAGCCGCCTTTACCCTTAGAGACACCGGTTTCTTTGGCAAACAGCTCGGCCATTACCGCATTGGGGTGCGTGCCCAGCGCCAGTGGATGGGCGTGGTCGCGATAAGCCGTGATGTACTTATCACCTTTGCGCAGCGCACTAACGGCCCCAGCTGCGCAGGCCTCTTGCCCAATGTATAAATGGCAAAAACCCCTGATTTTTTGCATGCCATAGAGCTGACCCGCCTTTTCTTCGAACTTGCGCATCAGCTGCATCGATTCGTACCAAAACAGGTAGGTTTCTTTAGAATACTCGGTTTTTGCTTTGCCTTTGGTTGCTGCGGTAGCGGCCATAAATGAAAGTTTTGAGTTGCGAAAATACGTCACGGTAAGGCAATCGCCAAACGGTGATTTTTCCAAACACTCTGCTGTGCCTTGGTTCCTTCTTTACGAATTTTGCTACTTTGCGCCTTGCCATGTTTTTACAGCAATTGCGTCTTTACAATTTCAGAAATATTGCCGAGGCGCAACTGAACTTTTCATCTGACATTGTGTGCCTGCTAGGCAAAAATGGTAGCGGTAAAACCACCGTACTAGACGCGATCCATTACCTTTCACTTACAAAGAGTGCCATTAACCCTGCCGATGGACAAAACATCCGCCAAGGCGAACAGCAATTTGTGATTAGGGGGAAATTTGAACAAAGTGAAAAGACACAGGAAGTAACTTGCGCATATACGTTAGGCCAAAAAAAATTTGTCAATGAAGATGGGCGCGACTACACAAAATTCTCGGAGCACGTAGGCAAATACCCTTTGGTGCTTATATCCCCGCAAGACATTGAGCTGATTTGGGACGGTAGCGAGATGCGCAGAAAATTTTTTGATAGTGTGCTATCGCAATTGGATAAAACCTATTTGGAAAACCTGATCGTATACACCCACCAACTAAAGCAGCGCAACAGTTTATTAAAATCATTTTCAGAAACGGGCAAGGTGGATGCAGATTTGCTGGCCAGCTACGATTATAAATTAATTCCCGCAGCCAATTATATTTTTCAAGTGCGCGGTAATTTTTTGAAAACATTTATCCCGTTTTTCCAACAGCAGTATAATTATTTGGTGGACAATGCGAAAGAAGAAGTAGCCATTCAATACCAGTCAGATTTGTTGGATAAAGAATTTCCAGCCTTGCTTTTGCAGAACCGGCAGCGGGATGTAGTGCTGCAGCGCACCACTACTGGCATCCACCGCGATGATTTTGATTTTCGCCTCAATGGTTTTGAACTCAAGCGCCATGGTTCGCAAGGGCAGCAGAAGTCTTTCTTGATCGCGTTGAAGTTGGCCGAATTCCAATGCATCGCAGAAGCAAAAAAATTCAAACCGATTTTGTTACTAGACGACATATTTGACAAATTAGACGATGAGCGCATCCACCAGCTGATGGGATTGGTGGCGCAAGGCACCTTTGGCCAACTGTTCATCACCGATGCCCGTGCCGACCGCACGCAGCAAATCATACAATCCGAAAAGTTACAAGCAGCTATTTTCAAAGTAGAAAACGGCCAGTTCACAGTTACATGATTTTTAATTAAATTTGAAAATGATTTTCCCAACTGTATTCAAAGGCAGCTACATAGAGCGGATGACAGATGAGGAGTTCTTCAATTTCTGTCAGGATAACCGCGACTTGAAATTTGAGAGAACTGCTAAAGGC
>JBJTHA010000393.1:0-12053 GCA_046094265.1 Cytophagales bacterium | reverse complement strand
TGCCAAAAGCTGAGCGTAGTTTAATTGAGCTATTGTTTCCCACGGAAGTGGAAAAAGCTCAAGGGCGCAATAATCAATTGTGATGCGGTGCTTTTCGGCAAATTCGGCCACGAGCAGGGCATTGAGGCCGGTGCCAAAACCCACTTCAAAAATTGAGAGAGATGGTAGTACCCTGTTTTTGATTAGGTGCTCAACACCATTTCTAATGAATACATGCTTTGATTCTTGAAGTGCACCGTGTATTGAATGGTAGGTTTCATTTATTGTTGAATAGAATAATGAATGAGACCCATCATGGGTAACGATGATGCGCAATTGATTCAAGCGTACATGAGTTTTCCTTTTGGTTCAGGTATATTTCTTTTCAAAGATTGAGCAGTTTCAATCCATTCTTCCATAGCTGTGCTTACATTTACCAATGCTTCTTGCTGCGTCTCACCGTCTGCCATGCAACCGGGCAATTCAGGAACCTCTGCAACAAATGCTTGGTCGTCAGTGCTCCAATAAATAATTATTTCATACCGATATTTAGTACTCATCAGTTATAAGTTTATACTTGATAACAATGTTTCTTACTTGTTTCACTTGATAAGGTTTCGCTTTACCTGACTTCTCTTGAATATTGATGATTTCTTCTACACCATCTTTGTAGAAAATATGATGACTTCCCTTAACCCTTTTTTGAAAACCTAACTTACTTAAAAGTGATAGCAATTCATCAAATTGAAAATTAGCATCAGAATTTCCACTTAACAGTTTAACAATCAGTTTTTCAAATTTACTCATTATTCCAGCTTTTTGATAATCAAGGCTACAGCAGTGGCGTTTACTCCCTCCCCTCGGCCCACGTAGCCCAACTTTTCAGTGGTGGTTGCCTTAATGGAAATGTCATCGGCTGAAATGTTCATAAGAGGTGCCATCACTTTTTTCATTTCGTCAATGTGAGGGTTTAGTTTTGGTGCCTCCAAGCAAATGGTACAATCTACATTTTCGATTCGCCAACCCTTTTCGGAAAGCATACGTGTTACGTCTTTCAGAAAAAACTTGGAGTCCATTCCGCGCCATTGCGGGTCTTTGTTGGAATAGTGATAACCGATGTCGCGCAGGTTGGCCGCTCCCAACAATGCATCGCAAATAGCGTGAATCAGCACGTCTGCATCCGAGTGGCCAACTGCGCCTTTTTGTGCAGGTAGCTTAATGCCACCCAACCAAAAATCGCGTCCTTCCTCTAATTGATGGACATCGTACCCCAATCCTACACGAATTTTCATGGATTATTTTTTTGTTGCCTTACTGTCCACTGCTCGATAATACATCACACTGGCATTCTCTTCGCGCAGCACATCGTTCGCTACTTGTTGCACATCGCGCAATTGTATGGATGAAATGATACCGCCCTCTTGGTTTATCAAACCCGCATCGCCTGATAACGATGCAAACGCAAGATTCATGGCTCTGTTCAATACTTCAACTTCGCCAAACTCTAACGTGGCCAGTGCCTGATTTTTTACTTTCTCCAGCTCGCGCTCGCTCACCGTAGCCTTAAAGTCTGCTATTACCGCATCTACTTCTGCTTCTGCCTGCTGCAACGAAATCCCTTCTTTTACTCGGCCACTTACCACTAACATGCCGGGGTCAATCGTGCCCATCACAAACGATGAGATGGATGTAAATATCTCTCGATCTTTCACCAGTTGCTGGTACAATCGGCTTGACTGCCCCCGGCTGAGCATATCACTCAAAAAGTCGGTGGCATAATAGTGTGGACTAAACCTGCCCGCCATGTGACAGGTTTTGTACAGCGCATTCGCAGGCACTTTTGCATCAACTGTTAACGTTCGCTTTTGTGTTTGCCTAGGCTCTGTGGGCAACAGCCGTTTCTTCGCTTTTCCTGCGGGGATGGGGGCAAAATATTTTTCAGCCAAGATTTTCACCTGCTCTTTTGTTACGTTGCCCGCCACTACCAACACGGCATTGTTTGGCAAGTAATGCGTAAAGAAAAACTCGCGCACATCATCCATCGTTGCATTTTCGATGTGGCTGATTTCTTTGCCGATGGTAGCCCATGAGTAGGGATGTGCCGTGTAGGCCAACGGTCGGAGCTTGAGCCACACATCGCCATAGGGTTGGTTGAGGTAGCGTTGCTTGAATTCTTCAATCACCACTTTGCGCTGCACTTCCAACACGTTGGGGTCGAATGAAAGGCTCATCATACGGTCGCTCTCCAACCAAAATCCAGTCTCTAAGTTTGCGGCTGGCACGGTCAGGTAATAGTTGGTGATGTCGGTGCTGGTGAATGCATTATTTTCGCCACCCACTAATTGAAGCGGCTCATCGTAGCTGGGTATGTTCTTCGATCCACCAAACATCAAATGTTCAAACAAGTGGGCAAAACCTGTTTTGTTGGGATTCTCATCGCGCGAACCCACATCATACAAAATGTTGATCACCGCCACCTGCACCGATGGGTCGGGATGCACAATTACTTTCAACCCATTGTCCAGAACAAACTCTTCAAATGCTACCATGGTAGCTCAAAAATAATACTTGGTGTTGGATTTATTGTTAGAGTAATTCGCCCACCCAAAAAGGTGATGGCAGAATAATAGTGTGGTTGCCATCGTGCGGCACCATTTGCTCGGAGGTATTGCCATCATATACCACTAAAAGAATTGTGCCAGCGGGAACCCACTTGGTCCATTTCCCTCCGCGAATCAACGACCACCGGAGAGAGTGGCGGATGACAGCAATGGCATCGCAAGCCAATGTTTGCAAATCAGGTAACGGCAAAATTTCCTCATCGTCCACTATTTGTAGTTTTTGATTGTTCAGGGAAGACAACGCTGTGAGGGTGCCTCTCAGCGATCCATTTGGATATTCCATCCAGTGTAGAGGCTCTTGGTCCTTCAACTCCTGTTGCCATCGGTGGCGTTGGGATTGTTGTACGATCACGCCATCGATTTTGATGCCCCAATGCAACACTGTTTCGAGCGATGAATCAGCCACCAAAACTTTGGGACTCCATTCCAACAAACTCTGTACGTGCTCAAAAGAAGCAGGCAAAATTGATAGGATTATCAACGTGGGCTCTTGGCCTTCTTTTACAAAATGATGCGATGACATTCGCTATTGTTCAAAGAAGCAAACGGTGCCGCCCACCCACGTTTTATTTTTGTTGTACTTCACTCCAATCATCTCTCCGCGGCTCAAGCGCGCCAAGTTGGTGACCAACTTCGGCTGTGGTTGGCCATCCTCCCACACGTACAGCAGCCTTATTTCTGTCTTGATTAACCCATCTACCGCTTGCACCACAGGCTCGTAATGCACTTTTTTTTGCAGCATGAAGTTGTTTCTATCTTTTTCGGGAACGGCTTCTATATCTTTTGCCGTTATGTTGAAGACAACGCCACTACCTGAAAAAGAAAACAAAGGCTTCAATACGTAATTCTCCAAGTCGCTGGGAATGGTTTCAATCTCATTTAAGAATCTACTCTGTGGCACCGCACTCGATTTGAGAAATGGCATTGAGTACTTGCTGATTTTGAAAAACCAATTCGGATGCCCCGCCCATTCCACATCAACATCTTCGGTGAGATGGAAATCTGTGACCAAGTCGTTGCGCTGGAGAAGTTCATCAAATATTACCCGATTGTAAATTCTGTGAATAGGAATTTCCTTTCCGTTTTTTTGGTAAAAAAGTTTTCTGCCCTTGCGCTTTACATCACCAATGTGCAACAAGTGAATACCCAAATGTTTTTGTGTGATGATGAAATCAATGGTGGTGTTTTGCTGGTAGGGATAGATCTCCAGCAATACTACGTTTTCGGGCGAATGGTTGCCCACAATGGCCCGGTTGAGCAGTTGCCAATAGGCTTTTGAATCTAAGCCAAAGTGAAAATGAAAATCGTTAGATATAGAATACTGCTCGCGAAATTGCGTCCCCAAAAAATCTTGGTAACCAAACAATGACGGAAAGCCCTGTAGCTCAATGAGCCGTGGCACCAATTCACCGTTGACCTCCGAGCAAACGGCAAAATCGAGTGCTAAAAAAAGTGTGTTGCGTGTTTCGTGCGGAACAGTTAGTGGCAGAGGCAGTGCCGCTTGCATTTTTTTTTGAAAATTGGGCTCCATCAATTCTGCCACAATTTCATTGGCCGCAGTCAGCAGTTTTTGTTTGAATTCACCCCCCACAAAAACCGGTGTTTCTGCCACTCGAAAAGGAATGGTGTAGTTGTATGCACTGTTGAGCGAGTGCAAAAACTGTTGGTACTTTTCTTCGCTAAATTGTTGATTGAAATGTTCGCGGGCCAGCGCAATCATACGTTTACAGAATTTAGGCGGTGCTGAAATGCCATCATCAAAAAACGCGGCAACACGGCACTGTTGGTTCTCATAATCTTATCGGGGTCGGTAAGGTGGTCAAGCATTTCCCAATACTTTTTTTCTCCATGTTTTTCGATCACAAGCTCTTTCTTGTCTTCGCGCAACAGGTACCTGCGCATGCCCACTGCATCGGCTTCGGGGTGAAATTGCGTTCCAAAAAAAGCATCATCGAAGCGAATGGCCATTACAGCACGCTCAAGCATCACCTCGGGCCGAAATTTCTCGATGCACAAAATAGAGCCGCCTCGTTGTGCGATCTTATCAACATTAGGAGAAGTGATTTGGTAATCGCGCGAGTCAACGGCCCAAAACGGATCGCCCAAGCTGCGCAAGAGCGGATCGTGATGGCCTTGGGTTGTTTTATGCATAGGCATTACCCCAAAAGAAGTTGATTTTCGTTTTGACACCAACCCATAGCCATAATAGCGGCAATACACTTGAAACGAATGACAGATGAGAAAAACATGTTT
Source organism: Cytophagales bacterium (assembly GCA_046094265.1). GTDB lineage: Bacteria > Bacteroidota > Bacteroidia > Cytophagales > Cyclobacteriaceae > ELB16-189. Next base: position 7,200 of record JBJTHA010000393.1, on the reverse strand, counting down.
CTTTGCTTCGGGGTGGGTGCTGTTGTACTCATGCACGGCTTCCATCAGCTCAAAGTATTTGCGTTCCCAATAGGAGCCCGCACTTTCAATGGGGCTGCCGGGTCCCCCGCTGGAGATGAAGACATCGTACGTTAAATCGGGAACATCGCCATTGAGGCGTGTTTGAAAGATGTCGTATTTTAAAGGCATGTGCAGGTCGGCACTGAATTCCTCCACCAGCTCGCGAATGCTCCGCATACCCTCGTTGGGCATGCCTTCGTACATATCTAAGATTGCAAGTTTGAGCACGTCTTGCTTGACTCCGTTATACACCATGAACAGTTTGTTCTACAATATAATCCACCACACGCTCTAAACTAGATGTGTGTGCAAAAACAGCCAACTGCCGATCGGCACCAGTGCCCTCATGCAAAATCTTGTGTACATATTGGATGGCTGGCCTACTGCCCAGTTCATCTACCACATCATCAATAAATTCTAACAATTCGCGGATTAAATCACGAGTACCTTTTTCTTGTTGGATCCCAAAATCAATTAAATGCCCATCCAAGCCGTAGCGAGAGGCGCGCCATTTATTTTCGTTGATCAGCGCACGGTTGTACATAATAAAACTCATGTTCTCCATGCGGAGTTTATAAAGTTTTACCACCAATGCCTGAAAGATGGCCGTAATGGCTATAGTCTCTTCTACACGCATAGGCACATCACAAATACGGAACTCAATCGTATCAAAAAAAGGATGCACGCGCACATCCCACCAAATCTTTTTGGCATTGTCAATGCAGTTGGTTTTGATGAGCAGGTTCACATAATTTTTGAATTCATCCCAGCTGGTAAATGAATCGGGGATGCCTGTACGGGGAAACTTATCGAACACTTTGGTGCGAAAAGATTTGAACCCAGTGTTTCTGCCTTCCCAAAAAGGTGAATTAGAGGAAAGCGCATACACATGGGGTAAAAAATAGCGCACCGTATTCATAATGTGAATCGCCATGTCTTTGTCTTTGATGCCCACATGCACGTGCAAACCAAAAATCAAGTTCGAGCGTGCGGCCTCTTGCATCTCGTTCACGATGGCATCATAGCGCGGGTTGGGCGTTATCAGTTGCTTGCTCCAATGCGAAAAAGGGTGTGTGCCGGCCGCGCCAATGCGCAGCCCTAAACTGCCGGCTACATCCGACACGTGCCTGCGCAATTGCGATATTTCTTTTAGTGCTTGGTGCACATCGCCACAAATGCCCGTTCCAACCTCTACCACCGCTTGGTGCATCTCTGCCTTCACTTGATCGGAATAGGATTTAGAGGCAAGTTCCACTATTTTTTGATCGTGGGATTTTAATTCCCGAGTTACGGGATCAATCACCATGTACTCTTCCTCAACGCCCAGTGTAAATTTTTCCATAGACCTCGCACCTCTTCTGTTTGCGAAGAGGGATTATTTTGGTTTTTATTTCTAAACGACTTACTCTATTTTTTTGACTTACTTTTCAATGCATCTGATTTCGGTTTCGACTCTTTCGCTTTCTCTTCCTTTACCGCAGTTTTTACTGGCTTTGTATTTTTTTCGAAAGAAGCCACACCGTTGCGAACAAAGGTTCCCCACGTAAGGTTGTCTTGCCCCGGCTTTTGCATTTGAGCCCGCTCAATGGCAAGTTTCGCGGAGTGTTCAACCACCCACTCAAAATTTTCTTGGCCTACTGAATTAATGTCAGCATCCGGAGCGGGGTTGCAGAAGTCGATGGCATACGGCACGCCATTGCGCACGGCCATCTCTACCGTATTAAAATCATAACCCAGTGCATTGCACAAATCAAGTACATAATCGTGTACTTTCTTCAGTAATTTTTCTGATACAGGCCCGTTGTTGCTTTGGTAGCGCAAATGGTGTGGATTGCGCGGCTCGTACTGCATAATGCGAACATACTTTCTGCCCAAGCAGTAGCATCTGAAGTAGTCTTCAAAAATAATTTCCTCTTGCAGCATCATTACCAACTGGCCAGTTTCGCTATACGCTTTAAAGAAGTCGTCCATGTTGTTGAGTTTATACACACTCTTCCAACCACCGCCCGCGTGAGGTTTCATGTAGGCAGGGAAGCCGATGTGTTCAAATATCTTTTCCCAACTAAGCGGGAATTTTAAATTGCTGAACGAAGCATCGCTGGTGTCAGTAGGGCGCTCGTGCGAGGGCAAGATAACCGTTTTGGGTACGGGCACGCCAATCTTCACAGCCAGTGCGTTGTTAAAGAACTTTTCATCAGCACTCCACCAAAAAGGGTTGTTGATTACCGCGGTGCCATCAATGGCTGCATTCTTCAAATAAGCACGGTAAAAGGGCACATCTTGCGAAATGCGGTCGATGATGACTGCATAGTTATCGCCCACGCCTTGTTGCACCATGTCTATCAACACAGGTTCGGCTTTGATGTCCTTCAAACCTGATTTATTGACGCGCTCCACAAATGCCTCGGGAAAAGAGCGCTCCATGCCGTGTAAAATTCCTATTTCCTTCATAACTCGTTCGGTTTAGTTTTCAATTCAATAATAAGTTGTTGCAATCGCTTTGGTTCTGTAAGATTAAGATTATGGCCTGACTTTTTAAACCAAAAGATCTCCTTTTTTTCAGCTTTAAGTCCCTCAACGTATTCTTTGGCCAAGGTGTGGTGTGTTTGTAGATCCTTTTCACCCACGAAAAAAAATACTGGGCAGTAAATCATTGGGGTCGAATCGTTAAAATTGACCGCAGATGCCTGGTTAAAAATGGTTAACCATTTAGACGCCCAACGCTCAACAAACCCGCGCGGCACGGATCGATTTCCAGTAAACTTCGCGAGCCAATTTCGGTGATAGTAAATCTTGCTCGGCATTTTCAAATGGCACCTTTACCTTCGATAATTCTGCGACTGCCTTTCTGTTTCTATTTTTTACAGCTTGTTGCTGCATCCACTGCAATGATAAGTGCTCGCTAGCCAATTGGTTTATCATGGGGCTAATGGCCAAGCAGGCCTCTAGTTTATCGAGTAGGGTGGCCGCCATGCGGAGTGCCAAAAACCCGCCCCAAGAATATCAATATAATTTCCAAACAAAATCAATACTTATTAATTGTTCATATTGGAAAGGTCTTGAGGAGTGAAATTTCATTAAAGTTGGCCTATAGATCAATCCTAAGTTAAATGATTTACCTGCCTGAAAGTAGGATGAAAAAATAAGACCAATTGCGTCATTGCTTTTTGTAACAGGCTGCCTCTTTGGTGGAGGCGGATTAAATCGGTCATTGTACTCAAGCATCCAAGAGTTTTTGGAATAGGAAAAGCCATAGCCAAATGAAAATCGTCTTACTTTATAATTGTGTGAAAAACTCAAATAAAATGATGGCTTTTGTATTGCAAAGAAGATAACTGGCACACGCTTCTTATGTTTCTTGGTTGTACTGCCAGTTAGGTTTTTACTTTTGGCCTTTCGATATTTGTCTAAACAATTTTTTTAACTTATGAAAAATGCATTTTTTATTTTTATTACAGTGGCGTTGCTATCATCTTGTGTGGTAAGCAAGAAGAAATTTGACGATATGTTAGCGCAAAAGATTAAAGCCGAAGGAGATTTGGTAGACAAAAATAAGGAGTTAGACACAGCAAATGCATCACTGAGCGAATTGAGAGAATCGATAAAGAAGTTGCAGCAAGATACAGCCAGCCTAAATGCTACTTATCAATCGAATCGAAAAAAATTGAACGGCTTAAACCAAGAATACAATCAACTCAATACGAACTACAAAAATCTGCTCACAAACAGTGGTAAATTAAATCGAGACATTTCGCAACAGCGCGATCAACTACTGGTTATTCAAGAGAATTTAGATAAAACACGCAGGCAAAACGATTCGTTAAGTACCAGTTTACAGGAACGCGAGAAGAAGGTGAAGGAATTGGAGCAAGTGTTGGCAAACAAAGATAAGGCTGTTCAAAATTTGAAAAACAAAATAACGAATGCATTACTTAACTTTAAAGAGAACGACCTTACGGTAAAGGTAAAAAATGGAAAGGTCTACGTGTCACTTTCTGAACAGTTACTGTTTGCTTCGGGCAGCATTGTTGTTGATAAAAAGGGAGAAGGTGCATTACAGCAATTAGCAAAAGCGCTGAAAGACCAGAAGGATATTCAGATGATGATTGAAGGCCACACAGACAATGTGCCGATCTCTAAAAAATCTACTTATATGGAAGACAATTGGGACCTTAGCGTTTTGCGCGCTACTTCCATCAGTAAAATTCTTATTGCTGGGGGAATTTCGCCCAAGCAGATTACCGCAGCAGGAAAAGGACAGTTCTCCCCTGTTACTGCAAATGACAATTCTCAGAACAAACAGAAAAACAGAAGAACCGAAATAATTGTAACGCCTAACCTAGATGAGCTATTCAAAATATTAGAGACAAACTAATCAGCCAATGTTGTTTTTCATGTGTAGTAAGTAAAAAAGGTTACAATAAACTGTAATCCGGAGTATGCAGAGTTTATATTTCTATACTTTCGATACTTTCAATTTAGTGGGCTTTTGGCGCTTGGGTGCTTGCCACTCCTCGTAACCTAAAATCTTCATCATGCCCTCGCTGGTTTGCTCAGGAGCAAAAAGTTCGGTAGAAATTTCACCGTCTTCGTTGCGATCGATAAGCACATGTTTAGGCGCTGGAATTAGGCAGTGCTGAATGCCTCCATATCCACCAAGCGATTCTTGGTACGCACCCGTATGGAAAAAGCCAATGTACAGCGGCTCTTCGTCATTAATCATGGGAAGAAACACTTCGCCAGTATGGGCTTCGGAGTTATAGTAATCTTGACTATCACAAGTCAATCCTCCTATATTGATTTTGTGGTAAGGATCGTCCCACTTGTTAAGTGCCAATAAAATATATTTTTGGTTCATGCCCCACACGTCTGGCAAGTGGGTGATAAACGAGCCATCAATCATGTACCAGAGTTCTTTGTCGTTCTGTAGTTTTTGATCAACTACATTGTATAACACAGCTCCGCTTTCAGCAACTGTAAAACTGCCAAACTCGGTAAATATGTTGGGCACTGGCACATTATTTTTTTCACAAATCCATTTAATGTTCTCCACAATTTGCTCAATCATATACTTGTAATCGTATTGAAACGTGAGCGACTGTTTTACTGGAAATCCGCCACCGATATCAATAGAATCCAGCGTATCACAAACCTTTTTTAGTTCGCAGTATTTAAATATAAAGCGACTCAATTCACTCCAATAGTACGCAGTGTCTTTAATGCCTGTGTTAATAAAAAAATGTAGCAGTTTTAGTGAAGCCTTGCTGCTGGAAGCAATTTTTTCTTTGTACAACGTGTTAATGTCGTTGTAGCGAATACCTAATCGCGAAGTGTAAAACTCGAACTTTGGTTCTTCATCTGCGGCTACCCGAATACCCACCTGGTACGAGCGATTGACATTTTTCTCGTACGTGTCAATTTCTGTTAGATTGTCTAAAATGGGTATGCAATTAAAACCATCGTTTAACAGATCAGTAATGTGCTGACGATAGGGCGCCATTTTATACCCGTTGCACAAGATGTAAGTCTCTTTGGTTATTTTTCCACGGCCGTACAATGTTTTTACAATAGGTATGTCAAAGGCCGAAGAGGTTTCGATATGCACGTTGTTCTTCAGTGCTTCTTCTAACACAAAATCGTAATGCGATGACTTAGTGCAATAGCAATACGTATAGTTACCATTGTACTTAAAACGCTCCATCGCATTTTTGAATGCCGCTTGTGCAAAGCGGATATTTTCAGAAATCTTGGGCAGGTACGTTACTTTTGTGGGAGTGCCATAGGCTTTTATAATGTCCATCAGCGGCACATCGTTGAAAAGCAACTCATGTTCGCGTACTTTAAATTCGCGCTGTGGAAATTCAAATGTTTGTTCAATCAGCTCACGGTAGCTCTTCATTGTAAATTATCGCATTACGGGGTAAAGTGAGTTCAGGCTTAAAAAAAGACTTCAAAAGTGATATAATTTTGCCATCTTTGCAATATTGCAGTTATATGAAAACCGTAGTTTTCGTTATCTCTTTTTCCGTTGCCCACGCGCTGCCCGACTTCTGAAGGGAGTAGTGGAAATATTCTTGGATTCATTTCAATAGGGAAAAGAGCATCTTAATCATTAATTTTTGTGAAAGGCCATAAAATAAAAATCATCGAGGTAAAATCCGAAATCGGTGCCGGAACCAGGGGCGCTAGCTTGGGCGTAGAAGCAATGAAGATTGCGAGCCTCGATTTGAAATCTGATTTGTTTCGCAAGTACGACTCGGTAGAGGTTGAAAACGTTAACGAATTGCTGTTTGACGGAGCCGAACACGCATACGCCAAGTTTATTGATGGAGTGCTAATTATGGAAGAGCGTGTATGCCTAGAGGTTTACGAACAAATTTTTGATGATTTCTTTCCCTTGATTATGGCGGGCGATCACTCCACCGCCTACGGAACAATTGCCGGCATAAAAAAAGCAAATCCCAAAAAAAGGTTGGGCGTAATTTGGATTGATGCCCATGCCGATATTCATACTCCGTTTACAACACCTTCCGGCAACATGCACGGAATGCCGCTGGCAATGGCATTGGATATTGATAATTTAGAGTGCAAAGTAAATGACCCGCGGGGCGAAACGCTGGACTACTGGGAGCAAATCAAAAATGTGGGTTTGCAGGGAGCAAAAATTTACCCAGAAGATTTAGTGTACATCGCGGTTCGCGATTTTGAAAAGCCCGAAAACTACCTCATTAACAAGTACAACATCAACTTTATAGAAGTTGAGGATGTGAAAAAAATAGGTGCCGATAACATTGCGCATAAAGCTTTGAAAATGTTGGCCCATTGCGATTTGGTTTATGTATCGTTTGATGTGGACAGTATCGATAGCCGTTTCTCTACTGGTACTGGAACGCCCGTACCGAATGGCTTAACGGTAGAAGAAGCCAAGCTATTGAATGCAGAGCTTTGCAAAGACCCACGGGTGTGTGCGTGGGAAATAGTAGAATTAAACCCAACCCTTGATACAGAGAACCGAATGGCCGAAAGTGCTTTTGAAATTTTGGAAGCCTCGGCTAAATCAATCGAAGAAAGACCAATAGTGGGAGCCGAGTAGCATTTCTGTGCAAGGAATCCGCCTCTAAAAAGAGATAAATCCATCCC
>JBJTHA010000392.1:0-5405 GCA_046094265.1 Cytophagales bacterium | reverse complement strand
ATTGAATTCAATTTTCGACAGCGCATTGAGCTTCTAATTCCTCGAATATGGCGATACAGTGATCGAAACCTTTATTTACTTCATCGGCCCAACTGTCTTTTTGAACTGCTCGTATGGAGTGAACGGCATCTTGAATATTATCGAACTCGTACATCTGCCCTTGAGAAGGCACGCACTGTTTCATCATCTGGCCACCAAAAACAAGTGCTAAATAGTTTAAGTAAACGTGAGGTAAAACTTCTTCATACGAAAGCGAGCTGATGTATTCGGTATACTTTTTTGTACTACCGAGAACTACATCGGTTGAATACCCCTGTGCCTTTAGTTCTGCGATATCGGCCTTTACACGCTCAACTCTTTTTAGGCTATTGTGTGGCAAGCCCCGGTCTTCGATCACTCGAAATATTTGCAGTTGCTGCTGGAGGTACAGTAAGTATTGCTCTTTGTTCAGCAAACCCCGAAACATCCTGGTATTGAAGGGCATGCGCTCAGCAATTTTGTGTTTGAGGCTGGTGGCTTCTTTAAGTGATGGCATATTTTCCTTGTTTTTTTAGTTTTTTACAAATTTAGAATCATTCTAAATAAAAACAATAGAATTTAAAAAAGTCACAATTTTCAATAAAAAAGGGCTTTTTACTCATCATAACACCAGTCATCACGGGTTGTTCCTGCAATAACAAATACTTAAGTACACTTTGTCTTGCTTCGATTGTTTCGGCAACGCCCGCTACAATATTTTACCTCTTCCCACACCTTTTCCCACTTTTTGCGCCACGCAAAAGGCCGGCCGCATACGCTACAGATTTTGGTGGGCAGGTGTTGTTTTTTATGCATGGCTTTTTTGGCCGCAGATTCACAGATTTCAGATTGATGACTTTTTAAATTCTGTCAATCAGTGGCTATATTTTCAAATACGTATCAGCTTTTTCATCCTCAAATCATCCAACGTCAAAACACTTTTATGATTGCTTTGAAATCGCTTTACATCGAATAAGAACATCGTGTGGTCTCCTGCATCTTTTGCCCATAACTTTTCCAATTCCATCAACCCTGCGCAATGACTTAAGACTTTCTTATCGTGCCAGAGCGTGATCAATTTTTTCCTCGTCAAGTAGTATTCTTTATCGTAACGGAGGCCGCTCTTCTTACCCAGCGTGTTTATTAGCGATATGTGTTGCACGCCTAGCAGTTGAAGCACTGCGGTTTTGCTTGCAGTGATGTTCTCTAAAGACTGCGTGCTGTGGTACACCGCCACCATGTACCGTTTGGGTTTCATGCTCACGGCCGAAACGTACGTGCAAATGTTCATGTTCACCTTTTCGCCTTGGTAGGTAGCGAGGCTGTAAACGGGTAGGTTCGGTAAGTTCCAGGGTCGCGTCATATTAACTTTCAAACTCAATATTTTTTGTCAAGTATCGTCTCCCGAGAAGGGGACGATACGATTCGCTGCAACCAATTTTAAATGCATTGTACCGAAAATCGGAGACGATGCTAGACATTGGTTGGGTAAGTTCCCGGGGGCGCGTCATTTTACACTTTCAAGCTTGACATTCCGCCATCGGCATGCAGCACTTGGCCGGTGATCCAACTCGATTTATCAGAGAGTAAAAACGCAGCCAGGTTCGCAAGATCTTCGGGTTGGCCGATTTTTTTGAGCGGGTGGCGCTGCGCATTGGCTTCTTTTTTCTCATCCGAGTTCAACAACGTTCCCGCCAAAGGTGTATTGGTAATAGAAGGCGCAATACAGTTCACCCTAATCTTCGGAGCAAATTCAGCTGCCAGCGCTTTGGTCAATCCTTCCACCGCACCCTTTGAAGACGCCACCAACGAATGAAAATTAAAACCCGTTTGCACCGCCACAGTCGAAAACAAGACAACGGATGCCTGATTCGAGTTTTTCAATTTAGGCAGGCAGGCCTGCATTACCTTCACTGCACCTACCAACTGTAGTTGATAATCGGAGATAAAGTCTTCGGGCTTGATGCGGGCGAAAGGCTTGAGGTTCACCGCACCCGGGCAATAGACCAGTCCATCGATGCTGTCGGGCAGAAAGGAGAAGTCTGGGTTTTCGTCCAGCACATTTAAGTGCGCGTAGCCCGTCAATCCCTCGGGGCGGTTTTCGGTGGTCTTGTTAAACGTGCCATACACGCGGTGGCCTTCGTTTGCCAACAGTTGCGCCAGCGCACGGCCAATGCCGGAAGAAGCGCCAATAATTACTTGATTTTGCATGTACAGAAAACCCCTGTTTTATATTTTTGTTCATAACATCTTGAATTTGCCGCGCGACTTGTATGTTTGCCTAAATTCAAGCAACATGTCTGGTCAACCTCTTTCCCTAAACGTTTCCGCTCCACAGTTTTCGTTGATCGATATTTTTGGGCGTCAAATTGACCTAGCCACCTACAAGGGAAAAAAGGTGTTCATTGGTTTTTTCCGCCATGCAGGTTGTCCTTTTTGCAACTTGCGCGTACATGCGCTGGTGAAACTGCGCGAAAAACTGTTGCAGCATAATATGGAGATGATATTCTTTTTTGAATCGCGGCAGGAGACAATGTTGCGAAGCATGTTCCATCAAGAGGTGTCGCCCATTCCGCTGATTGCAGACCCCGAAAAGAAATGGTACAGTATCTATGGCATTGAGGAATCGTTTGCCAAATCGGCTTACAGCCACCTGACTACTTTTATCCAAACCGCTATTAAAGCCCAACGCACCAAAGTGCCTATTCATGCCATGGCCACGGCTGAATCGTTCTCAACCATGCCTGCAGAATTTTTGCTTGACGAAAATCTCATCATCCGCAAAATGCACTACTCCCAAACCCTTAACGACCGCCTCTCGCTGCAAGTAATTGAACAATTTGCAGCCTCAAACAAATAACCAGCAACAAGAACCAACAACTAACAACCAATAACCACCAACCAACCTATGCCAACCAAAATCACGATAAACAACAACGGCTCCTTAAAATTAGAGGGCGACTTCGAAATAGTAGATCCGCAAGGAAATGCCTACGGTTTGCAAGGCCGTACCGTTTTATCTCTTTGTCGTTGCGGACTATCCAACAACAAACCTTTCTGTGATGGAGCACACAAAGATAAGTTTCAGCACGAAGCCAATGCTTTTGAGTTACCACCGAAGAAGGTATAGCGGAACGCACTTTTTAGCTGACTCTAACAGGTGTGCAGGTTAGTATCGTTGTTCTTTGATGTAGAATCAGCAAAATCTTTGTCTATTTTTTTCCCTGCAATTTTACCCGTAAAGAAGTAAAAATCAATCTTCATTGATGGCATAAATAAATCCGACCCCTTTTTCTCCGGTGGTTAACTCGTATTCAACTAAAATTCGTTTGTAACCCATGCCTTCGAAGTCGTCAAGTCGTTTCCAGTGCGAAACGAGTTCATCCGAAATGAGTACAAACGAGTTTATGTCGCGTGCATCTTCCATGCTCGCGTGCTTGAATCCAAAATAACCTAGCTGTGCACCCCAGCCTTTATTTTCCAGACTTCCTCTAATTGTTGCAGTCATCCACTTACCCGCGATACCCTCTACCACGCGGTGATTGGATCTACCTGGAGCAAGAGTGCCATAAACGACAAATGAATTTTCCGGTCTACTCATTTTTACAAAAGCCTTCTCGTCCTCATTCAAACCCCAGTTGTCTAGGTTGTCAGATCTAACATGCGCAATCTCCAGTATTTTATTCAAGCGTTCAATTATTTTGCTTGAGTCGGCATTGAAGTTGCTCATCGGTTTTTGTTAACGGTACATGCAAAGGCATTGAGTGCCCGTGATGCTTAATTGTCCCAAATTTAGGTTATTTTGTTGTAGGAGGAAGAACCACCATTTTGTTAAGTTAAACTTGCGTTAGGAGTGTCTTCTTCTCTACTCTTTAGTACACAAAATCTGAAGGGAGCAACGTGTACCTCCAAATCGTGTGGATAATCCGTTGCTTTGCTCACAACTTCTGTGGCGGTTGCCGCCTGTCTTAGAACAAATTCCTGCACCAACATGTAATTGAAAGCAGTTTTCTGATTTACGCTTCGTCATCAATCATTAAAACCGTGGGCTTACTGATTTTTAAGGCCGGGCAAATATGATACTCTGAACGAATGCTGATAATGAACTCAGCCCCTCCCGATGGTAGTTTATGCAATTGACTCAAAAGTAGCCGATGAGGTATAAATGCCGTTTTAAACTTGTGGTGGGGTGTAAAGATTTTGTTAAGATGGGAGTAGCGGGTAACTGTTGGTGGGAATGTAAGAACGGCAGAGTTTGAACAGTGCCTTTATAGTATTTTTACAGGTTATCTTTGATCTTTTTCCAAGCAACCATCAGATTCGCTATCGCTTTTTTATTTTCTTCTCCCATTCGGCTGCGCGCTTCATTTTAGCGAGTTCTCCTTTGTTGATTAGCACTTCTAATTGTGGATGAATTTGACCCCGCGAGGTGAGGTGGTAGTACCCGCAAAGTTCGCACTGGTAAATTGTAACAGGGCCTCGGTTCGGCCCGACAGGTAACTGCACGTTGGCTTCAATGAGCGCGTCAATGGCCAATGCCTCATGGAGGTGGAGTCTTTTTCCACTCGGGCATGTTTGGCATGTTTTCTTCATAGTTTAAAGTATTAAAACTCTATTAAATTTGCCAACCTAAATTTAGCTGAAATGAAAATAGCAGAAATCCATACCCAAAAGGGTATAATGAAAATCAATTTCTTTGAAAAAGATGCACCCAACACAGTTAAGAATTTTATCACGCTGGCGGAGAAAGGGTTTTATGATGGCCTCACATTCCACCGCGTACTTCCCAATTTTGTTATCCAAGGTGGATGCCCGAACGGTATTGGCAATGGCGGCCCCGGATATATGATCGATTGCGAATTGACCGGAGATAACCAATACCATGATAGGGGCGTGCTTTCCATGGCCCATGCTGGACGAAATACTGGTGGCTCCCAGTTCTTTATTTGCCACACGCGCGCCACCACTAAACACCTGGATCGCAACCATACCGTTTTCGGTAAGGTGGTAGAAGGCTTAGACGTGATTGATCAAATCCGCCAAGGCGATGTGATGGAAAAGGTGGTGATTATGGATGTAGCGTAGCCTACGCGAGTTCTGCTACACATTCAATCTCCACCAAAGCATCTTTGGGCAAACGGCTTACCTCCACGGTAGTGCGCGCAGGTTTGTGCTCACCGAAAAATTGCTCGTAAGCTTGGTTCATTTTTTCGAAATCAGCAAAATTTTTTAAGAACACGCTCGTCTTCAATACATGGTTTCGGTTTGCCCCTGCGGCTTTCAGTACCGTTTCCAAATTTTGAAGTACCAAGGTAGTCTGTTCAGTTACCGTGGCACCTTCAATCACCATGGTGGTAGGGTTCAAGGGTGTTTGCCCTGAGCAAAAA
>JBJTHA010000391.1:0-4104 GCA_046094265.1 Cytophagales bacterium | reverse complement strand
GAAAACGAATTACACAGCAAGAGGCAAAAATCCATACATCCCAAAAACAACTTATTTCAGGTGCCGAAATGACAAAGGATTTGATCGAACAAATCGCTATCGAAGCCCGCAAGAGTGAGTTTGTAGACGCAAAGAGCGGTGTATCTGCCCGCCTTACCATTTCGGCTTACGAAAATTTAATTGCCGCGGCAGAGCGCAGGGCATTGATCAATGGAGAAAAACACACCGTGTTGCGCATCTCTGATTTTGTAGGGGTAATCCCTTCCATAACCGGCAAAGTTGAATTGGTGTACGAAGGGCAGCAGGAAGGCCCAGGGATTGTGGCGCAAAACCTCATTGGCAAAGCCATCCGCTCACAGTTTGTGCAATACTTTCCAGATCCGGACAAGTTCCGCAAACAAAAAGAAAAGAGTCCTTACAAGAAGATTACCGCATGGTTTGGCGATGGAAATACGATCGACCTATTGCATGACATGACCAATATTGAATACGAAAAATCACTCAAATCGGTGCCCGGCCTTGTTGACTTGGTGGATGAATACCACAAAGGTCAAGACGTAAGCATGAAACTATTTTTGATGGAGTTTGCGCTGCACGGATTGGCCGAATTCAGTCTCATTAGCAAACACAACCTCACAGCGGGGTTACAGTTCAAAGACTTATTAAGTGGCATGTTTAGTATGCCTAAGTTTGAAGAAGGCGATGAGGACGGAGATAATGATGATGATGATAACGATGATATGTTGGGTGGGAGGAAAAACTGACCCTTATGTACCTCAAAGATATTGAAGCCATTCGGTTGGATGACGACCAACTCTTTGAGTTGAAAAAATTGGTAGCCGAAGGCGAAGGCCTTCAATTGGAGTTTAAGCGCAAAGCCAGCCACCCCGAAAAGATCGTTCGTGAGTTGGTTGCCTTTGCCAACACGGAAGGCGGAACGCTTTTGGTGGGGGTTGATGATGACAAAACAATACCTGGCGTAAAATACCCCGAGGAAGAGTCGTACTCAATACAACAAGCACTGCAGGCGTGTAAACCAAAGTTGATTTTCCACGAGTCCATTTTGGCCATATCAGAGAATCGATTTGTAGTTCGTTATGATGTACCTCAAAGCGAAAAACGCCCGCATTTCATCAAACAAAAAAACACCCTAGAGTGCTTTGTGCGTGAAGCCGACAAAAGCATCAAGGCATCGCGCGAGATGCAAGAGATTGTAAAGCGCTCAAAGAAGAAGAAAGATGTACGATTTATGTATGGCGAATACGAGCGCCAACTGATGCAATATTTGCACACGAGCAGGACGATCACGCTCACAGACTTTTGCTCCCTCACCAAACTGAACCGTTTCAAAGCATCGCGTAAGCTAATATTGTTGGTGCTGGCCAACGTACTTAAAATTACCGCCACAGAAAAAGGGGATGTTTATTCACGTTATTAACAAAAAGAACATACAACTCTATTGACTTTCTGCTTTCGATTTTGTTAAGTTTATACCATCGAAAGGATGTCGCGAAGAAACGTTTTACACTTGCAGTTTTTTCAAGTTCTGCAAGAAACGTGTCTTCGCGAGTTTCATTTATAACCCCCCGTTATGAGCAAGTCTAAAAAAACCAAAGATGGATCAGTCGCTAAATCAAGAAAAAAAATATTTGTTCTCGATACCTCCGTTATCATTTTTGAGCATAACAGCATCCTCAACTTCGCTGAACACGACATCGGCATCCCCATTACGGTGCTGGAAGAGTTGGACAACTTCAAAAAAGGTAAAGATACGAAAAATTTTGAAGCGCGTGAGTTTATCCGCTTGATGGATAAACTTGCTAAAGGGCAAATGCTCCACCAATGGAATCCGCTCAACGGCAAAAACAAAGGCAGCTTCAAAGTGCTAATGGACACTGGGGGCGCGGGCGATTTAGACGCCAGCAAAGTTTTTAACGAAGATAAACCCGACCACCGAATTTTGAATTCTGCACTGGTATTACAAAAAGAAGAAAAAGCTCGCAGAGTAATACTGGTATCTAAAGATATAAACTTACGCCTAAAAGCCATGGCACTTGGCCTAACAGCCGAAGATTATACCACGGGGAAGATCCAAAATATCAGCACGCTCCACACCGGGCGCTCCGTTATGGACAATGCCACTTCAGAAGCAATTGACTTGATTTACGAAAAAGGCTATTGCCCCCCCGAAGAAGTACTGGGGCGCACAAAACCGCTAAAAAACCACTACTACATTTTGCGAAATGGTAAAAAATCCGTGTTGGCTTTTTATAATTCTGCCAGTGGCGTGGTAGAGCAGGTAGAAAAACGATCGGCTTATGGAATTAAACCCCGCAATGCCGAGCAAGCATTTGCCATACATGCCGTGCTCAAACCAGAAATCAAACTGGTATCAATGCAAGGTGTGGCGGGCACCGGGAAAACATTAATTGCCTTGGCTGCCGCACTAGAACAGAAGCGAGAGTACAAGCAAATCTACTTGGCACGGCCGATTGTACCGTTGAGCAACAAAGACATCGGGTACCTGCCAGGCGATATCAAATCGAAACTGAACCCTTACATGGAACCGCTGTGGGACAACTTAAAGTTTATTCAAAATCAATACAGCGAAAATGACAAAGAGTATGCGAAAATTACCGAAATGGTGCAAAACGAAAAGTTGGTAATCACGCCACTTGCCTACATACGCGGGCGCAGTTTGTCTAACATTATATTTATTGTAGACGAAGCACAAAACCTGACTCCCCATGAAGTGAAGACGATTATAACACGGGCGGGAGAAAACACCAAGATCATTTTCACGGGAGATATACATCAAATTGATACCCCTTATCTTGATTCACAGTCTAACGGTCTGTCTTATTTGATCGACAGGTTGAAAGATCATCAATTGTATGCGCATGTTACTTTGGAAAAAGGAGAGCGGTCTGAACTGGCAAACTTGGCGAATGAACTGCTTTGACTTTTTTCCCTGTTTGGTAAAATTATTTCTCAAAATGGAACTTGTAGCTCAATGTGGGTATTGTTCATCTATCGGAATCCATTAAAATTTGGTCAATAATTTTTTTCCGGCTTTTGTTTAAACGTATTTGAATTCTTACCAAAAAGAAGCCTTTTCTTGGAAATTACCTTGTTTTTTTTAAAGCAAAGCGAACAGCATCTTTCCAAAAAAGGACTTACAAAAAGGTTTTTGAGCATCACTTAAAAGGTGTTCCAAATATCTTCCTCCCACTACGGGTTTACACAGCCTGATTATTGCTTGGGGTTGCCATAAAGTTTTCGCGTATGTTCTACAAGTTGATTTTCAAAAACCTTTCAGAAAGCGGCAAGTTGCGCTTTTTGCGTGAGCATGGTGTTTCTTTAGGCGTTTGTATGCGGGAGAACAGAAGGATTTTTATCTATATGGTGAAAGATTTCTTCGTGGAAGTATTATACCACAACGATAACAGCGAAGGAGATGTCGAACAATTGACCGTGTTCGACTCGCTCAAAAGGTTAAACTCTCACCTTGAGAACGAATTTAGAACAACATTCTAAATGAGTTATCTACCCAATGCTTTGAGCATGGTTTCCCCAATCAACGCGGGCGATTCAACCACGTAAATGCCACATTCACTCATGATTTTCATTTTCGCGGCAGCAGTATCTTCAGCACCACCGATAATAGCTCCAGCATGGCCCATTCTCCGTCCCGGAGGAGCTGTTTGACCCGCAATAAAACCAACAACGGGCTTTTTGTTACCATTTTCTTTTATCCAACGAGCTGCTACAGGCTCATAACTTCCTCCAATTTCCCCAATCATCACTATTCCTTCGGTCTCAGGGTCGTTCATCAATAGCTCCACAGCATCTTTGGTAGGTGTGCCAATAATCGGGTCACCACCAAAGCCAATCGCAGTCGTTATTCCCATTCCTGCCTTTACTATTTGGTCGGCAGCTTCATACGTCAATGTTCCGGATTTTGAAACAATACCAATCTTCCCCTTCTTAAAAACAAATCCGGGCATGATGCCCACTTTTGCCTCGCCTGGTGTAATTACACCTGGACAATTAGGGCCAATCAATTTTACGTTTTTACTCTTAATATATTGCTTGGCCGTCATC
>JBJTHA010000390.1:0-3565 GCA_046094265.1 Cytophagales bacterium | reverse complement strand
CTACAAAGATATACATTCAATTCTTATATTGCCTTCTTAACCATTAATGAAATGAGAGTGAGTAGTAAGGTTTCTTTAATTCTTTTGTTCAGCTTGGCAACAATACCGTTATTTTCCCAACAAGAAACCCCCACCGCTGATATTGAAACTTACTATGATATAAGTTTTACCAAAGCCGAGCGCGATTCACTTTTCTCCAATTTGCAGGAGTATCAAAAATCGTTTCAAGCCATTCATCAATACAAATTGGACAACCATGTGCCCATGTCGTTGGTGTTTGATCCAATACCTGTTGGTTTCAAACCAAACCTAAATCAAAAGCCAATTGATTGGGGCTTGCCGAAAGAAGTTAACGTGCCAGCCAACAAAGAAGAGTTGGCGTTTTACCCAGTTTATAAATTGGCCGTGCTGATCCGAACCAAAAAAATTACTTCCACCGAGCTGACAAAACTTTATTTGAGTCGAATAAAAAAATATGCGGACACACTGCAATGCGCCATTTCTGTTTTGGAGGCCACGGCCTTGCAGCAAGCCAAGCAAGCTGACGATGAAATTGCCAAAGGAAAATACCGTGGCCCATTACATGGCATTCCGTACGGGATCAAAGATTTGCTTACGGTAGAAGGAACGGAGACCACTTGGGGAGCTGCTCCCTACAAAGGTCAACTCATTAGCGAGACAGCCACCATAGTAAAAAAACTAGAACAAGCGGGTGCAGTACTTACCGTAAAACTAACCTTGGGTGCTTTGGCAATGGGCGATATTTGGTACGGAGGTGTCACTAAAAATCCGTGGAATTTAAAAGAAGGTTCTAGTGGCTCTTCCGCAGGCTCTGCCTCGGCTACGGTGGCAGGTTTGATTGCTTTCGCGATTGGTACAGAGACACTCGGTTCAATCGTTTCACCTTCTACACGCTGTGGCGCCACTGGCTTGCGCCCAACCTTTGGTGCAGTGAGCCGGCATGGCGCGATGGCACTGAGCTATAGCATGGATAAAATTGGACCGTTGTGCCGATCCGTTTTAGATTGTGCTTTGGTGTTTGATGCCATCCGTGGTGCAGATGACTTAGATCGGGCAACCCGAGCAGCCGCCTTCAACTTCGATGCGAAAACGAATATCAAAAAATTGAAAATAGGGTATTTTAAAAATTGGTTGGATGCCAAATATCCATCGCACGACAATGACCAGAAAGCATTGGAGGTTTTGAAGAGCTTAGGTGCAGAACTAATTCCTGTTGAATGGGATTCAAAAATCCCAATCACTGCTGTGCGCTTGATGCTGACGGCAGAAGCGGCTGCTTCCTTTGATGAACTTACGCGCTCCAATAGAGATAGCTTGCTAACAGACCAACGTAAATGGGCGTGGCCCAATACCTTTCGTGCGGCACGGTTTATTCCCGCGGTGGAATACATCAACGCCTCACGGTTGCGCCAAGCGCTCATTCAAGAGTTCTATGAGAAGACAAAAAACTTTGATGTGATTGTTACGCCAAGTTTTGGTGGTTCGCAATTGCTCACCACCAATCTCACAGGCAATCCGTGCGTAGTGGTGCCAAATGGTTTTAATGACAAGGGCAGCCCCACCAGCATTTCGTTTATCGGAAATTTGTTTGGCGAAGCAGCCTTGATTTCATTGGCTCATGCCTACCAGCAAGCCACCGATTGGGAAGACAAAGTGCCTCCTCTTTTTAAAGATTAAGTTGCTGGAAACCGTCACGAAAATACGGCTGCCATCAAAAAAACGTTTTGGGTACTTTTTTCTCCTGTGAGTTTAGTTGACGTAGTCCCGCAAAAACGCCTGACTGTACTAAAAGCATCCTGGCAGATTACCGCTTCTGATACATTTTTTCAAGCCATGAAATGCTGCCAAGCTTTGCCTGCCAAATGGGTCGTGCAAAGGTGGCATAGTAAACTGCTTCACTTTTTTCGCCCAGTGTGTACGTATCCGCCAAGGGTGGCAGTTGCTTTCGCGAGGTGAGCAACAGCGGCACGTGCTTGTTGCACTTTCTGGCTTCGGCAAAAAAACTGCGTGTGGTTTCGCTGTCGCCTTCTTTCAAAAAGGAAAATAAAACACGGTTGTAGTGAAAAAATGCGGTAACATCATCGGTATAGTCTGTTGCCAGTTTTTCAAATTGGTTGAGTTTGTCGAGTTGAAGACAATACAGGCCCGCTTGGTCGCGCGCCCCTTGGTTGTCGTTCGGGTTTAATGCCAACATTTCAAAATACACTTCCAGAGCGGCTTCCGGCTGGCCCAGCAAGTAAAGCGCATCGGCATAGCCCTGTAGGCACCGCATGTAGGGGCGCGTTTCCGGTAGCCCCCAAAAATACCCTTTGTTTTCTTTGAAGTACGCTTCGCCCAGTTTTTTGCGCGCGGCCGAAAAACCATATTTGAACAACATCAGCGAAAGCATCGGGCTGCCCGCCACTTCGGCCAGGTATTCAAATGCCTCCACACAATCGGGGTCGAGCGCAAAGGCTTGAAAAATCAATTGGTCGGCCGCCAGCACATCTTCTGTTTCGGAGGCTTGGTACACTAAATCTTGTGCTTGCTCTTCTTTGCTCAGTGCCTCCCGTTCAAAACTGGGTATTGTTTTGCCCGTCATTTCGCGTGCAAAGCGTTCATAATCTTCTTCTGTTTTTAGATTGGCGGCCTCCATCAATCGGTGCAGGTCCAGCATGGCTTTTTGATGTTTCTTGCTCATATACGATTACTTTTTTAGATGGTTCTTATTACTGTTTGCGCCACGGCTTATCCCTTTTCTACAATGGCGATTTCCTCATCCGTGAGGTTGTAGAGTTTATACACCAGTTCGTCAATCTCTTTGTCTGTCTTAACAATCTCAGCTTGGGTGTGCATGATTTTTTCTTTTTCGATTTTAAAAAGCTCCAGCCACTCGCCTTGTTTTTTGGCCGGTATTTTCGCTTCGCCTTTCTCCAACTCGTTGATCACATCAATAAACTCCAACGCATACCATTTTTTGAGTTTGGCCGTGGGTTCAAAAACAAAGTTGGCGCGGAGAAGGTCGATAAATTTTTGGGATTGCTCAGAAATGGATTTATACAGTTCTAGCATTTTTTCTGCGAGAATATAGAAAGTTCTTTGTTCTTTTTTTGAAACTCTCTTAAATGGGAACTGTTTACAATTCTCTATTAATAACTTTTGAAAAACATCCTTTTCAATATCAAGAAATTTGTACTTATGGTAGAATGATAACAATCTGGAATTTAAAATAGCCAACATGAACTTAGAGTCGAGATTTTTTTCCCGTACAAATATGTCGAACCCTATTTTCGTGAAATATTTTTCCTCCTCGGTGTATGAGGCAAATATTCGTGGCGGCATTCCAGAAACTATTTGTCGCAAAATTATTCTTGGCTCTTTGAAAAATCTCTCCTCTCTTTTTGCGCACAGCCAATCGCCAAATTTAATGTATTCTTCTACGACTCCAGAAATCTTGTATCGCCCAATATTCTCTCCTGAAATCAAGGGCTTATAAAAGTCATTGATCTTTATACTCGAATGAAATTCCCTGTTCTTAATTATTAATTCTGAATGACCTTTGTAC
>JBJTHA010000389.1:0-4974 GCA_046094265.1 Cytophagales bacterium | reverse complement strand
AACTACCCCTAAGCACGGCAGTAACTTTCTACCATCTGTGAAGGAAGACAAGATGTGCAACATTTTACCGCTGGATGCGTGGCAGGAGAATGCGCTAAAAGGCGTGAAACTCGGTCAATCATTGGTGGTTCAGGGGCCGCCCGGCACAGGAAAGTCACAACTGATATGCAACCTCATCAGCGATGCCATAGCGAATGGAAAACGTGTGTTGGTGGTTTGTCAAAAGCGTGCAGCGCTGGACGTGGTATATGCGCGAATGAAGGAACAAAAACTGGAAGAGTTCCTTGCTTTAGTGCACGACAGTAAACAAGATCGGAAAGACATCTTCGACAAAGTAGCACGGCAAATAGAACGCGTAGACGACTACAAAAATCATAACATTACACTTGACTCCATTCAACTCAATCGAAAATTTTTACAATCGAGTCATCGTATTGACAAGATCGCTGAAGACTTGTTGCAATTCAGGCATGTTTTTTTTGATGAATCTGAATGTGGCACTAGCGCGAAGCAATTGTATTTACAATGCAGTCCACAGCAACCTTTCGTTTCGCTCAAACAAGAATATCCGTTTTTCAAATTTGATTCGATGGATGATTTTTTGCGAAGGATGCGGCAGTATTGTTTGTACGCAGAGCGATTTAGTGTGGATCAATACTCTTGGAAAAATAGAAAGTCGTTTGCCCAATGGCTTCCAAGTGATTTAATAGAGATTCAAAAAATAGTACAGGCGGCACCGACTTACTTCGAAAAATTGCAAAACGATTTTAAAACTGCTTTTGGCGTTGTTTTGGATTGGGAGCAGTGCATTGCTTTAGCTGAGCAAGTTGAATCCATTCGAGAAATTATTGCCGTGCTTCGGCAATCCAATTGCTTTACCATGTTTCAGAGCATGATCAATGAAAGCGATGAGGAGACTAACTCCCTTTGGTTGGCCAACATCAAGAGGGTGCTAATGGAATGCTTTAATGGAGAAGGAATAGAACGCGTAGTGCCCACGCACCAACTAGGTGTATTGCAGCAGGCGGTTGCACGGGGGCGCAAAGCGTATCGAAGCGTTTTTAGCTTGTTATACTGGGAATTATTTTCAAAAGAAAAATTTCTGGTAAAACGTGCATTGGTAGGTAATGGCTTGGAAAATAATCGAAAAGATTTTCAAGCACTTGAGCGGAAACTTGACAACCGGCTTAATTTAGAACACAATCTTTCAAAATTGCGCGCTAAACCTTGGCTAACCCTGCCCGAGAGTATTGAAAAAAAAGATTTGTTAAGTTGGTTTTTGGATTTAGAAAATGCTCTGCAAGCTAAAATTGCATTCAACTCGATTCGGGGAATCAAAAACTTGATAACGGTTCCCCCTCTTTTCAAATCACAGTTTTTAGAAAATCTGGAGCAATTGGTTTTATTGATTGAAAGTCTACCCAACAAGCAGTTAGCGTGGGGAAAATACTTAACTACGCACCAGATGAGTCTAATAGCTCAATCAAGTGCAGTGAGTGGCCATTTAGCAAGCGTGTTGCAGCGCGATTTCGATTCGCTGGTGCAGTTCGATCAAATGATTGAATCACTGAGTGAAGTAGAAACGCGTGTGTTCGAAAAATTGCACACTACAAGCAATACGTGGCGGTTTGAAGAGAATGAGAAGTTATGGATCAACAGTTTATCGCTCGCGTGGATAGATCACATAGAAATGAAGCACCAGGAGTTGAGAATGGTATCGTCTGGCAAGATGGATATGCTGGAGCAAGAGTTGCGAGAGCAAATGCACCTGAAGCAATCAATGGCACAAGAAATTGTGGCGCTTCATGCCCGTGAAAAGGTAACTGAAAATTTAGAATTTAATCGGCTGAACAACCGTGTCACTTACCGTGATTTACTTCACCAAGTGACGAAAAAAAGAAAAATTTGGCCACTACGAAAAATACTGGCGGAATTTGAACAAGACATCTTTCGTGTGTTGCCTTGCTGGTTAGCTTCTCCTGAATCCGTATCTGCTATTTTTCCCATGCGGGAGATGTTTGATCTGGTGGTGTTTGACGAAGCTTCACAATGTTTTGCCGAGCGAGGGATCCCCGCGCTTTACCGCGCACGCCAAGCGGTGATAGCCGGAGATTCACAACAACTACGGCCCAGTGATTTTTACCTGGCTCGTTGGCATGACGATTCTGATTTGCCTGAAGCCGAAATTGATTCACTGCTCGAATTAGCTGAAAGGTACTTGCCAACTGCTTTTTTACAAGGACATTACCGGAGCGAATCACTGGACTTAGTGCATTTTTCGAACGAGCATTTTTACAAAGGTAAACTGCAGATGATTCCGCACCGCAATGCCATTAATCAAAAAGAGCCCGCACTGCAATTCATAAAAGTGGATGGCGTGTGGGATAGGGGCGAAAACACTACAGAAGCAAAAGAAGTGGCAGCGTTGGTATTAAAATATACAGAGGCTTTTCCATCGGATTCTATAGGGATAATCACTTTTAATTCGCCACAACAATTTTTAGTATTGGATGAATTAGAAGAAACATTCAAAGCTGGAGGTAAAACAATACCTGAAAATTTATTCGTAAAGAATATTGAGAACGTGCAGGGTGATGAACGCGATATCATTATTTTTTCCATTGGTTATGCCCCTAGTAAAGAGGGGAAAGTGTCTGCTCAATTTGGAAGTTTAAATATTGTAGGCGGTGAAAATCGTTTAAATGTTGCAATAACACGGGCAAGGAAAAAGGTAATTGTCGTCAGCAGTATTTTGCCCGAGCAGTTGGATGTATCAACTACCAAAAACGATGGCCCCAAATTGCTGAAAGGCTATCTTCAGTTTGTTTACCAAAATGATGTGGGTTCAAAATACCAAGGCAAAGAAACGGAATATAAGCTGCCTAAACTAAAACGGGTACTTTCACCCATTGCAGAAAAAGTTAATGCGCGATTGGTTGATGTCATTCCCAACCAAGACTCAATGGTAATGCGGGATCGTGTTTTCGTTTCCCTATTGCTTACAGATGATGATGTGTATTATCAAACACCTTCAATCAAGTATTGGCATGCACAGCTTCCAGATTTATTAGAGAGCAAGGGTTGGCCTTGGCGAAAATTTTTCAGTCGTAACTATTGGGCCGATCAGGAAAGATTTACGTTGGAAGTGGAAAAGTGGCTGACTCGCAACTGAATCAAAATTTCTGAAGATGTTCGTACACTTTGTGCATGGGCAGCCCCATTACGGTAAAGTAAGACCCACTGATTTTTTTGATACCCACCATGCCCAGCCAATCTTGCGCACCATATGCACCTGCTTTATCGAACGGCTTGTGTGTATCAACATAGTAGTCGATTTCGCAACGGTTTAATTTTTTGAACGTAACTTCTGTTCGGTCATCAAAACAATCTATCTTTTCTTTGGAGAGTAAGCATACTCCCGTAATCACTACGTGTGTTTGTCCACTCAACGCCTCTAGCATTGCAATCGCCTCTGCATGGTTGGCTGGTTTGTTTAATACCTTGTCGCCCAAAATTACTACAGTATCCGAAGCCACAATGATTTGATTATTGATGTGTTTTTCGAGTGCCCGCGCTTTTTTTTCCGCCAAATAGGTTGGGATATTCTCCAACGGCATATCCGATGGGAATGATTCGTCTACGTTGGGCGATTGAATCGAAAATTCAAAGCCTGCTTCCTTCATCAGGTAGTGTCTGCGTGGCGAACTGGACGCGAGGATTAGCGGGCGACTAAAATTCATCTTCTCGAATTGAACTAAACAAAAAACCGCCAATCACCTTTGGGTAAAAATAGGTTGACTTTTGTGGCATGGTATAGCCGCTGGCGCAAACTTTTTTCACCTCTTCAATACTTACTTCTTGAGTAATGATGGCCATCTGCACTTCCCCTTTGATGGCCTTCGCCAAGCAATCAGAAAAACTGCGATCGAACGCAATGTTCTCAGACCCGCGCTGCTCTTTGCCAGGAATGCCCAACACCTTTTCGATAATGAAGTAATGCAACACGGTTAAATCAAGTGCTTTAACTTCTTCTGGGAAATGCCACCTCAGTTTTTGAAAAGACTCGGGTTTAAGTTTGATCTTGTAGGCTGCGTCCTTGAACAAAATACCAAAAGCCCATTTTTTTCCTATAATAACTTCGTGCAGGGTGTCTGCATCTTCCAATAGCTTTATTTCAAAGTCATCGTGCAGCTTGCCCACCACTTCTTCCTGGTGAAATTTCGGTAACTTCATAATCAATCGGTGCGTAGGCAAAATACGCAAGTCGCCATTTTCGGTGTTGGTGAGGTACATCAAATGAAAATTGTAACCCTCGTTTCCCGAGTGACGCGGATTCTCCGCTTGACGTTTGTGTTTGTAAGCGAGTGAACTTTCATAGCGGTGATGGCCGTCTGCCAAGATGATTTTTTTGTCGCGTATCACTCGCACAAATTTCTCAATCACTTGGGCATCGTGTATCACCGCCATTACATCGCGCACGCCTTGGTAGTCCTCCGTTTCGTAAACTGGTGATAGCATGGCTTCGTCCATGTGCTTCTCCAATTCAAAGTGCTCATCCGTATATAGGCCATGCGTGGGGCTCGCGTGTAATTGCGTTTTTTCGAGCAGTTCAGTCCGATCGTTCACTGCCTTTGGGATTGTGTTCTCATGGCGGAGAATCACATTCTCGTCAAAATCATACGCACGAATGTGGCACACAAAACCTTTGCGGCAATATTCTTGATAGCTACCTGCCAGCTTGAAGTATTGATAGTAAACATAGATGCCGGGAATCGGATCTTGAACGATTACATTTTTTGTCTTCCATTCGGTTAACGTGCGGGCAGCAGTTTCTACAGGGTGCAACCCCTGGGGCACCGATAGGTGAATAGAATTAAATGGATTTTGGTAAAGCGATTTTCGCTGCTTGTCCGAAACCACATCAAACAGCGGTGAGGTGAGCTCATCCATGTTGCCAACCACTGATGCATTATA
>JBJTHA010000388.1:0-3541 GCA_046094265.1 Cytophagales bacterium | reverse complement strand
GTCTTATTTACTGTGTAATGTTTAAATAAATTGTGCGTATCTCTGAAACTAAAAAGGTCTCGTATATCTGTCATCAATAAAAATCATAACCCATGATAAAACTAAAAAACCTCGAAAAAGTCTACACCACCGAAGAAGTGGAAACTACCGCCCTCAACAGCATTAACATGGAAATAAAAGATGGTGAATTTGTTGCCATCATGGGTCCATCGGGCTGTGGTAAATCAACCTTACTCAATATTTTAGGTTTGCTCGATAACCCTTCCGGTGGCGAATATTATTTTGGTGAAAGCGAAGTATCAAAGTACTCTGAGCGACAACGGGCGCAGTTGCGCAAGGGCTCAATTGGTTTTGTGTTCCAAAGCTTTAACCTGATTGATGAGTTAACTGTATTTGAGAATGTAGAACTCCCGTTGTTGTACATGAAAGTGCCCTCGGACGAACGCAAGAAAAGAGTAGAAGAAGTATTGGAACGCATGAACATTATGCACCGCAGAAACCATTTTCCACAACAATTGTCAGGTGGTCAACAGCAGCGCGTGGCTATTTCGCGTGCCATCGTAGCGAAACCGAAAGTGATTTTAGCGGATGAACCTACAGGTAATTTGGATTCCGTGAATGGCGAAGAAGTGATGAAATTACTTTCCGAACTCAATTCAGAAGGTACTACCATCATCATGGTAACACACTCACCTTACGATGCAAATTATGCACACCGCATTGTCAACTTGTTTGATGGTAAAGTGGTGACTGAAAATATCAAAGAACAATTTCATATCTAAGAAAATCATAGTTTACGTTTAGGTAAAGGCCCGCCTCGCACAAGGTGGGCTTTTTTGTAGGCAGATATTTTCGAACATTCACCTGTACAAACATGAACAGTTCGGTCGCTGTTCTATATTTACCAACCCTTAACCAATGGAATAATTAAACTTTTAATCGGTTGGCATATTTATTGGAAAAAGTTTGCAACCTCAATAGGGGTAAACAAGTCTTATAGCTGTCGTATAGTAGAACTTCCAAACTAGATATCCGTGATTAAAAATTTCCTACTCATTACATTTCGAAGTATGATGAAGAACAAGCTGTACTTGTTCATCAATATCTTCGGGATGGCCATCTCCATAGCGTGCTGCATCATCGGTTTTTTCAACTATGATCACAATGTTGGGTTTGATCAGATGCATAAAAATGCATCTACTATTTATCGGGTGGGTTCGGTGCGCGAATTTCAAAATGAAATGACTGAGTTTGGCCATGCGCCCATCGCACTGGGCAATGCCATCAAAAAGAACGTGCCCGATGTAAATGCGGTAGTTCGGTTTTCTCCCGATGGGGGTAATTTCAGAATTAAAGAGGAGCTGTTTAGTAGCAATCTCACCTATGTTGATGCAGACTTCTTCAAATTATTTACGTTCGAATTTATTTCGGGAAATGGTGATCTTAAAAATCGAAATGAGATCGTAATTAGCGATGAGTTAGCGAACAAATATTTTGGAAACGAACCTGCATTGGGTAAACCAGTAACTCAACTGCTGGATAGCGGAAAGAAGAAAGAATATGTAGTGGCAGGTGTTTTTAAAAAGCAACCAAGTAATTCAAGCTTCAGCGGACAGGCCTATTCGTTGTACGACAATATGTTTGAGTTTGCAAAAGGTGACTTCACTGAAAATAGCTGGAAGTACAGAAATAATCTTTTCGTTCAGATAAAAGATCCGGCAAGAGTGGCGGCCGTTCAGGAACAGATTAAACAATACACCGAAAACAACAACAAAATCAGAGAAGATTTTATTATCAAATACTTCTTGGTCGAACCGTTTGTTGGCATGGCTGTCCGCGACAGTTATGCTGACAAGAACGGAACGTGGACGCGCGATGGTTCTCCATTAGCTGCTGTTATTGGCATAGGGCTGATGGGTTTATTTGTGTTGCTGATCGCCATTTTTAATCTTACGAATACTGCAGTAGCCATTTCATCGCGTAGGCTTAAGGAGATTGGGCTTCGCAAGGTGATGGGCAGCACCCGAAAAGATTTGATTGCCCAGTTTATTGGTGAAACTTCCTTGGTATGTTTTCTTGCTTTAATTCTAGGAATTCTAGTTGGTGAGTTTTTTCTGCTCCCGGCCTTCAACAAACTGTGGCCGGATTTTGACATGGTCACCGACTATTTTGGTCGACCAAACTTCCTGATCTTTATGATCCTTACACTTGTGTTTACCAGTTTGTTTTCGGGAAGTTATCCAGCTTTTTACATCAGCAGATTTGAGCCTGCCAGTATTTTAAAAGGAACATTAAAATTTGGGGGCACAAATGCATTTACCCGTGTGTTGTTGTGTCTTCAGTTTGCCATTTCGCTTGCTGGCATTGTGTGCAGTTTTGCTTTTACCGACAATGCTACCTTTCAACGAAACTTTGATATGGGTTTTGACAGAAAGGGTGTTGTGTTTACCAACGTAAATGGAAGGTCAGAGTATGAGACCTACCGAAATGCCCT
The DNA here is from genome assembly GCA_046094265.1 of Cytophagales bacterium. Classification (GTDB taxonomy): domain Bacteria; phylum Bacteroidota; class Bacteroidia; order Cytophagales; family Cyclobacteriaceae; genus ELB16-189. The sequence continues at coordinate 1,047 of JBJTHA010000388.1, read as the reverse complement.
GGCCGAAAATCCAGAGATCATTTCAATTACTGGTTCGCAAACTCACTTGTATGCTTCTGGATTCAACGATCCGATTAAACATGAGGACAAAGAAATTGAAGTGGACATTTTGGATGTGAGTGCAGATTATATTCCAACTATTGGAATTACGCTGAAGGAGGGAAGAAATTTTGAACCTGAATCGGCACCGACCGAAAAGAATCTGTGATCCTCACCGCAGGGTTGGCCGGCAAACGAGGCTGAGTCAATCCAATTGGTAAGGAGATTATTTGGCTGGATACGGTTAGGTATTATGTGGTGGGTGTGGTAAAGGACATTTACACAAACGGGTTATGGGAGAAGACGGATCCGGTGATGTTTCGCTATGCACCAAAGGATAACGTGAACCACATTTTGGTGAAGGCGGATGCCGATAAGCTACTTGAAATCAACAAATTCATGGAAGCGAAGTGGAAGACTTTATTTCCTGAAAAGATTTACGAGGGAAGGTACATGGATAGGGAAATGGTCGAAGCTGACACGGTGAATAAAAACTTAGTGAAGATGTTTAGTTTTCTGGGCGTGGTGGCATTGATGCTTTCGGTTACCGGCTTGTTTACCTTAGTTTCATTGAACATCATCAAAAAGATGAAAGAAATTGGCGTTCGCAAAGTATTGGGTGCCTCCACCATGAATATTACGGCAGTCGTTAATCGGGAATTTGTTATTATTCTTTTGATCGCCAGTGTGAGTGGAGGGTTTTTAGGATATTGGTTGTCATCCATTTTTATGGAAAGTATTTGGGATTACTACCAAACGGTTAGCTTAACGTCCATCATTATTTCTGCAACGATTTTGATCGTTGCCTCCGTTTTATCTATTGGATACAAACTGTTTAAAACAACCCGCCTCAATCCGGCTTTGGTATTGAGAGATGAATAATTTATAAATTTTAATTAACGAGCGGAAACACGTTACATTTTTAGTTTAGCCAACACAAATAAGTATGATTAAAAATTACCTCCTCATCACTTTCAGAAATCTTTTAAAGAACAAGCTCTTTATTAT
>JBJTHA010000387.1:0-3316 GCA_046094265.1 Cytophagales bacterium | reverse complement strand
GTGTTTGCCTGCTCATCGCCATGTTTATTGATCATCAGAATAGTTTCGATGGGTTTCATAAGAATGCTTCCCGAATCTTTCGAGTGAATTCGATTTTCACAGAAGGCGGAATAAACATGAATATGTACGCCACGCCATTGCCGCTTTCTCAAGCTATTCGCGAAAGCATAACCGGAGTAGAACATACTTCATCGGTCCGTACGCTTTTTAAAACAGTTGTAGAAATTGCCCCAGGCAAGTTCTTCCAAGAAGATCGCATTTTATTGACGGATCAGGAGTATTTGGATATTTTTGATATACCCATTATTGCTGGAGATGCAAGAAAAATTCTCTCCATTCCTTTCCAAGCGGTTTTATCTCAGACAACAGCTCGAAAGTATTTTGGAAATGATAATCCGATCGGCAAAATAATAAAGCTTCAATCCAGGTTTGAATTTACGGTTTCAGCCATCATACAAGACGCTCCGTCCAATACCAGTCTGCCTGCGTCCATATTATTGTCATATACTGAAGGTTTACAGCTAATTGAACATGGAGATACTTGGTACTTTGGAGACTTCCCTTGGGTAAAACTACAAGCCTCAACGTATGTACTTCTTCAACCGGAAGCTCAACAAGAAAACGTGCAATCACAACTCAAACAATTAGTGAATGAAAAAGTCAATGCCAATCCCTCCTTAAATGAAAAGATTCATGCCGACTTCGAATTACAATCGTTGCGTGACATTCATTTTGACACAGATCGATTTGGTGGTGGCCCGTGGATAAGTGTAATGAATAAATCGTGGCTTTGGTTTTTTAGTGGCATTGGTTCACTCGTTTTGGTTCTGGCGTGTGTCAATTTTCTGAACTTGTCAACGGCAAAGGCAGCAACTCGTGCAAAAGAAGTAGGCATTCGTAAATCAATTGGCGCACAACGAAAACAGTTGATCGCACAATTCTTGTGTGAAGCTTTCGTGCTCGTTTCTATCGCTTCACTATTATCAATCGCAATTGTATCTGTTTCAACAAAATTTTTTGTTGATCTCTTGGGGCAAGGAGTGACCATTCAAACTATTTTTTCGCTTCAAACGGGACTGTGGTTGCTTGCATCAATTGTAGGCGTTGCTCTTATCGCAGGTTTATATCCTGCTCTTTCTATTTCAAGATTCAACCCAGTCACAACTTTAAAATCAAGCTTTGCTATTTCAGGCACTCGAGGTGATGCATTGTTTCGAAAAAGTCTGGTAGCGTTTCAGTTTGTTATCTCTGGCGTATTGATCGTTTCAGTTCTTACGATCTCTGAGCAAGTGAGGTATATGCACAATAAACCGCTAGGGTTGGAAAAAGATAATATAATTTCATTGGAAGTATCAGAAATCAAAAAGGGACCAGTGCTCGCTCAAGAATTACTTCGGATAACAGGGATTAAGGAGGTTTCATTGTCTCGGTCGTCACCGATCAGTCTTGACCACTGGTGGAACAGTATTAGTCAGACCGCTGCTTCCGACAAACGCTTTTCAGTTTGTGCTATTTATGGTGATGAAAGCTTTGCTTCTTTCTACGGTCTAAAGCTATTAAGTGGCCGCACGCTGGTGTCAACCGACTTTATACCTGATTCACTTCGAAAAGAAACAACAACGAATAAGGTTGTTGTAAATGAAAAACTACTGGCCGATTTGGAGTTAGGCGCACCAGCGGACGCCATTGGCAAACAATTTTGGTGGGGTGGGCCGGCTGAGATTATCGGTGTGATAGCCAATTTCAATACAGAGCCTTTGCGCTATGGCATCTCACCAACCATTTTAACCCAACATCCGGATTTGTTCGGTCAAATCAATGTTAAGCTGAACAATGAAAACTATACAGCGGCAATAGCGGACGTTGAAACAACGTGGAAGAAATTTTTTCCTGATAAAGTATTTGAAGCAACCTATCTGGATGAACAAATCAACAATTTCTACCAGCAAGAGGATAAAATTTATAACCTCTTCAAAGTTTTCTCTTTACTGGCTATCTCTATTTCTTGTCTCGGGTTGTGGGGACTTGTTGCCTTTATTACTCAACTTCGAACGCGCGAAATTGGCATCCGAAAAGTAATGGGGGCCTCTATTCAAACTGTTGCATGGATATTGTCGAAGGATTTTTTTGCAACTATCTCGATCGCATTTATAATAGCCGCTCCGCTAGCATTTTTACTGATGGATTGGATACTGGCTAAAGTTGCCTATCGAATTGATATCGGCTGGGAACTATTTTCACTTGCCGCGCTTTCAATTATTGTTGCGGTGATCATCACTATCAGCACACAGGTGATCCGCGCAGCTAAAGCTAATCCGGTAAACGCATTGAAAAGTGAATAAAGAAAATACAAAATGGCCAATTCACTTTTTGCGTTGGTTCTGTCCGGCAGAACTCCGGGAAGAAATCGAAGGCGACCTCATCCAAAAATTCAATCGGGATGTAAATACAGTTGGAGCGAAGCGAGCGAAACAAAGATTGCTCTGGAATGTGATTCGGTTTTTTAGGCCAGGGATTTTATTGAGAAACAAGATTGGTAATCATTTAAACGTATCTATTATGTTGACGAGCTACTTAAGAACCATGTCTAGGAGTTTGGCGAAACAAAAGCTCAACACAACAATTACCATTGCTGGTCTAACCATTGGAATTTCCTTTTCATTGATCATCGGGATTTTTGTCTGGAGTGAGCTGCAAGTCAATAGAAACATTGCAGATGTAGATCGCACCTATTTATTGGAAACAAAACAAAAGGAAGGAGATGGTAATCAACCCTCATTTTTTGTCCCAGCCATGCTTGGTCCCACGGTGGTAAACCAAAACACCACATTATTTGAAAGCAGTTATCGCTTCAGAGATAGAAACATTACAGTTTCAAAAGGAAATAGACATTTCAGAATTCAGTCAATGATTGGTGACTCAACATTTATTAGGATGTTTGGGTTTCCTGTGTTGTTCGGTTCTTCTAAACGCGCACTGACAGATCCTAACTCCATCGTGATCACAAAAAAAATAGCGTTGCAATTTTTTGGCAAACCAGATGTAGTTGGTGAAACATTGACTTTAGCCACTGAGGTAAAAGGTTTACGCGATTACATCGTCACTGCAGTTTTAGAAGACTTGCAAGAGAAAAATTCCGTATCGGATTTTATGAACATGAATGCTCAGATTTTTCTCCCACAACAAAACCGTGATGATTTTAACCTGGGCTTTGCGGATGACTGGGGCACCAATATTATCACGTACGTCAAGCTTACGCCTACTGCATTGCCAGAAGAAGCGCAAAAGGCGCTTAATATAGCCATGAAATCAAATT
>JBJTHA010000386.1:0-5725 GCA_046094265.1 Cytophagales bacterium | reverse complement strand
AGAAAATTCAAGGAGGCAACAAGAAAAACGAACAAACCAAGAGTCAATTGTAAAATAGGAAATTCAGTTACGTGTAGAATAAAATAACTAAAAACAAAAAGGTATGAGAAAGCTAGTGTTAGGATTAATGGCGATGATGTTGACAATGGCAGTTCAGGCACAGAATGATGCGATTGCGAAGTTTTTTTCAAAATATCAAACCGATGAGTCATTTAGCCAAGTTAATGTGAGTGGTAAGATGTTTAGCATGATGGCAAACTTGGATAGTGACAAACCTGAAGACAAGGCTTTGTTTACTGCCATCAGCAAGATTAAGGGATTGAAAATCTTGTCAAAAAATGAAACAAGAAATTCGCGCGATTTGTACAAAGAGGCCATGAGCATGATTCCGGTCAATGATTTTGAAGAGTTAATGACCGTTCGCGACAAAGACAAAGATATGAAGTTCTTCACCAAAGAATCGGGCGGCAAGATTAGCGAATTGGTAATGGTAATGGCTGGTAACGAAGAGTTTGTGCTGATGACCCTCTTTGGCGAAATTGATCTAAAAGAGATGTCGAAGATAGGTCGTGCAGTGAATATCGATGGGCTAAATAATCTGGAGAAGATCAAAGACAAGGATAAAAACAAGAAGAAGTAAAGAGCCACACCGTAAGAGCTGAAAGTGAAAAGCACCATGCTTTGTACTTTCAGTTTTTTGCTTTTGTAAGCCGTCAATCTGGAGTAATTTTTAAGTGGAGCGTACCCTTTTCCGAAGTGCATCGTTTATCTTGCTAAGAAAAAAACATGAAACGTATATTTATTTTTTTACTCTTCCCTTTTATGGGTGTAAATGCGCAAACTAAAACTACCGAGAATCTTGATAAAAAGTACGAGGGTATGTCGTTATTCTTTTACAAGAATACTTTGCGTATGCTCAATCAGCAAGACAACAAAGAATTTGACGAAATGATCAAAGACATCGAAAAAATGCGCTTTGTGATGATTGATAAGAAAAAACATGTAGTCCCTCAATGGGAATACACATCCTTGAAAAAAAATTATCGAGCTGAACAGTATGAGGAGATGATGACAGCGCGTATTGATGGAAGAAATTTTGAAATATTAGTAAAGGAGCAAAATGGTCGCGTGAAGGGAACTATTATCTTGGCCAGTGATTCCGCCAGCTTGATTGTGCTTGATATTTTAGGTCGAATCGCACTTGAAAAGGCGAGGTCTTTGTTTACTACGATCGACCAAAGCACTGATGTAAGTAAAATGGTGAGAAATTTTGTCAATGGCGAGAAAGACAAAAAGACGAACAACAAAGAAGAAGGTGGCGTGAAGGCGGGAGTAAAGGAAAATAACTAGTTAAAAGACCTCCAAACTGACTTAATTTGGAAACCGTTCTATCTATTCAAAAGCTGACGAAGAATTTCGGGAAGCTTTGCGCTGTCAATGAACTCGACCTTGAAGTTAAACGCGGTCAGGTTTTTGGCATGCTAGGCCCAAACGGTAGTGGTAAAACTACCACACTTGGCATGTTGATGGGCGTTACACATCCAACCTCTGGGTCGTTTACTTGGTTTGGTGAGATACCCACTCACTTAACGCGAAAAAAAATTGGAGCTGTGTTGGAGCATCCGATTTTTTATCCCTATCTGAGCGGACAGAAAAACTTGGAACTAAATGCTGCGATCAAGGGGGCAAACCCAAACAACATAGCAAAAGTATTGGCTATGGTGGAACTTTCCTCGCGGAGAGACGATAAATATCGCACCTATTCGTTGGGCATGAAGCAGCGCCTTGCCATTGCGTCTGCCTTGGTGAGCGATCCTGTTATTCTGATTCTGGATGAACCCACTAATGGGCTGGATCCCATGGGCATCGCTGAGATACGAGAGATTATCAAACGAATCGCGGCTGACGGAAAGACAATTATTTTGGCCAGTCATTTGTTAGACGAAGTTCAGAAAGTATGTACACATTTCGCGGTGTTGCGCAGGGGCAAGTTGGTGCATTGCGGTCCGGTGGATGATGTCGGTAAGGGAGAGGAGACTGTTGAGGTAATGGCTTATCACGATGACTTTTCAATATACCTGCAAGAATTTGCTGGCATCGCGTCCATCAAACGCGAAGAAGGCGTGTACCAGGTAATGATGAAAGATGGATTCCATAGCCAAGACTTGAATAAATATTTGTTCGATAAGGGAATAGTTGTCTCCCATTTAGTTACAAAAAGGAAATCGCTCGAAAAGCAATTTCTAGAGATATTATCTGACGCAAACCACTAGTTTTTATAGGCGTTAAACTAAAAAGAAATGCAAGTAGGTACGTTTAATATTTCAAAGAGGTACGTTACAGCAGTCGCGATAATATTTGTTGCGATGTCACTGCTCCGGCAACATCTTCGCGGAGGCATTGGTGGCCATTATGTATTACAACAAGAAACTTTACCTTTTGTCTCTAACTGGTGGGGTGTATTGCTATTACCCGCGTTGACTTGGATTTTGTGGGGCAGAATTGAAGCACGGTGTGCTGATAAATCCAGTGCAAGAGAGCTATTGAATTCAGGAATATTGTTTGTGTTGGGCGTGGCGCTTGGTCTTTTGATTTCGGTTTCGTTTTTGAATGAATACAATTTTCTTCTCGACAATGTCGTATACGTTCTCCTCATCGTAAGTTTGATTTTTCCCATTTACTATGCGGAGTTTATGTTAGGTTTTGTAATCGCAATGGTAAATACCTTTGGAGTAGTGTTACCAACTGTTTTTGCTCTAATAATGGCATTAGTTGGTTTTTTGATTTACCGATTGATAACACTACCGATTTTAAAAAATTTTAGACAACGTTAGTCATGCCAACAGCGAACATAGTACACTTGGTGAAAATTGATCTAAAAAAAATGACGAGTTACCGCACGTTTTGGGTGATATGCGGTTTGTATTTTGTTACGCTTGGTTTTACAACTGCCAGCGGAATGGAAATATTGAAGTGGATTGCAAGTAAGTTTGAAGATTTTGGTTCTGAAATAAACATCAATCGAATACCACTTTACCATTTCCCAGATATTTGGCAGAATCTGATTTGGGTAAGCGGCCTCTTCAAAATAGTTCTTTCCATAATGGTAGTGATTTCAATTACAAACGAATATCAGTATCGAACACTCAGGCAAAATATTATTGATGGGCTTAGCAGGTGGGAGTTCATGCTATCAAAGATAGTGATGAATGGCCTCTTGAGTTTAATGAGTGTCGTGATGTTGTTGGTCATTATTCTGTTCACCGGTTTTATTTACACGCCTAACTTGGCATGGAAAGACATTCTAACTGGAAGCGAATTTTTATTGGCTTATTTTTTAGAGGTACTTGCTTTTCTTTCCTACGCCCTTATGTTAGGAATGTTTGTGCAGCGTTCTGGGCTAACGATAGTATTGCTTTTACTTTCGCACATGATTGAAGCCATTATTAAATTGAACGTTTTTAGATTTGGAATTGACGAGTCCGTTGGGTGGCTTAAACAATTTTTTCCGTTGGAATCGATCACCAACTTGGTGCCCCTGCCATTCCCGCGCTATGCTTTTCAGGAGATACAGGATTATGTAAGCGTTACCGCGGTGCTGATTGCTTTTGGTTGGACAATCTTGTTTAATTATTTCAGCTATTTGAAACTAAAGGGTGCTGATATTTGAAGACTTTTTCTTTAATGTTTCGTTGGCAACTAAAATCATCGTTACATTTGCAAAAAAGTAGTTATGAATAGTTCTAAGCTTCTTTTGGTAGCATGCCTATCACTAGTGTCGTGCTACAGTGGTAACGATCCGTCTGCAGACGCCACACCGAATGCAGCCGATGTTACCGGATCTGTTTTTTTGTATGATGAGGGTGTTAGCCGCGTGGCCAACGATAACCTGACGGTAATGGTGGAGAATTCAAACCCAATGAAATCGGCTCTGACTGATGCAGAAGGAAGGTTTGTTATTCCGGATGTTCCCCTAGGAACTTTCAATTTGGTGTTTAAAAAAAATGGTTACGGAACCTTTAAGTTATTTGACGTAGTTCATACAGCCGACAACCGGCCCACAGTACTTTCTTCCATCCCTTCTCTGGGCGCGATATCCACCACTCAGGTAACATCCTTGAATTCCTCGGTAACAGCGAACCTAGTAACGATAGAAGCAACCACCAGTCCTGCCGGCAGCATGGCCAGCACACGGTATCTGCGTTTTTTTCTGCATAGCGCTGCCAATGTAAGCGATGTTTTTTATTCGGCATATTTACCAACGTTGGTTTCGCGGATAAATCCGTACGTAAAAACGTTCACAAAGGCGGAGCTGAACGCTTTAGGATTTGCGAGCGGTACCACGGTGTATGTAAGAGTATATGGCGATTTGTATTGGAGCAACCAGTATAACGATCCCGAACTCGACAGGCGTGTGTTTCCCAATCTCAATGACAAGGCTGCATCTGCAGTGTCGTTTGTGGTGCCATAGCCAAGTACAATAACCGTACTAACGGATACAAATTACGATGGGTGAGTGAAGCAAAGTTGGAGTGAGAAGGCAACTAGCAAAGATAGTTATTGATTTGCGCAATTGGTTTATGAAAGAGTTGAGATATAATTTGTAGAAAGCCCACTTAATCGGTGTCTCAATTCATTTCGTTGATGATTACATCTGGAATGTTTTTTTGAATACAGTGCACACTTTCTTGCTGGATAACATTTTAAAATTCATCTGGAAAGTAATGCCCTTCACTTGTAACGTTATAAACCTCGCAGTTTTCGTTCGATACTTTCTTGTGTTGTCTGCATCTCTTCCATATTTTGGCGTAGCTCTTCTTCTTGTGCGCGCATCACCTCGGCTTGTTCTTGCGATTGCTTTAAAAGGCGTAAGGTTTTATCGTTGATGGTTGCTGTATAGATTGCGCTGGCTACAAACTCACCAGCCTTTTCTAAAAATAAAATTTCATGTTCCTCAAAAATTCTGAAGCTGGCCATCTCCAAAAGTGCCTGAACTTTTTCATCGTTTTTAAAGGGCACAATTACTAAAAATCTAGGAGTAGCTTGACCCAAGCCGGAAGTGATTTGAATATACTCGGCAGGTATCTCTTTTAGTACTAACGTGGTGCCTTCAAAATAAGCTTGCCCTAACATACCGTTACCAACGTCAACTCTTTTTTGCAAAATTTTTTTTCTGTCGTATGCATAACATGCACCGAGTTCTAAAAACTCCTCACCCTCATCTTCATTCAAGACAAATAAACTGCTTTGATTACCCCCCAGATATTTGGTCAAGAATTTTACCGTTTCATTTAAGAGTTTCTCTTTTTGATTTTGATTCGTTCTAATCAACTCAGAAAACTTAGATAAACCTTCTGTAGTCCAAAGGCGCCTGTCATCCGCGGCTTTTATCTTTTTCATTTCGTCTCGCATTTTTAACAAATCAGCCGCTAAATTTTCTTTATTAACAGCTTGGTTTTGTTCTGTCAGCCCGTGCCAGTAAACATCATAATTTCCAGACGCTATTTCTTTAACAAAATGAGAAGCTTTTTTCAGGTTTTCGATAGATCCAGTGATTACGGTTTGCGCATCAATTTCTGCAGAGTTTTCGCTCCCTGAATCGTAAAGGTAGTGGCGGATGCTTTTGTCTAAATCATCAATTATTTTTTTTCTTGCCTTATTTTGTTTATTCAGTTTTATAAAAACTAAGATAAGAGTGGGAAAACTTAACAGTACAAGTATTAGC
>JBJTHA010000385.1:0-6478 GCA_046094265.1 Cytophagales bacterium | reverse complement strand
ATAACTTTACAGATGTTACTAAATATTACATCGATAGAACCAATTCCATGCACGGTTTTCAGTCTGCCCTGCTGCTCGTAAAATGGCAGCACGTGAATGGTTTTGGTAAAATATTCTGTAATCCGTTTATTTAGTTTCTCTTCCTCATCATCCACGCGGTTCTCCATAGTTCTGCGTTTGGCAATGCGTGCGCGTACTTCGGTTTCTGTGACATTGAGTGCCACAATATAATGAATTGCAGAGCCGTTCTCTTTCATAAATTTATCCAAAGCCTCGGCCTGAGGAACTGTGCGCGGAAATCCGTCAAACAAAAAACCTTTTGCATGTGGGTTTTTGTCAAACTCTTCTTTTAACATGGCGATGGTAATTTCATCGGGTACCAATGCACCGCTGTTCATAATTTCCTTTACTCGTTTGCCCAATGCAGTATCGTTTTTTGTATGCCAGCGAAAAAGATCACCCGTGGAGATGTGAACAAAGCCGTACTTCTCAATAAGTTTCTCGCTTTGTGTGCCTTTGCCTGCACCTGGGGGGCCAAATAGTACAAGATTGATCATAAACTCAGTTTTGGTTAGGTAAAAATCGTGGCAATTTAACGATCAAACGATCAATTCACCAACTGTTTGTAAATGTCCCTTAGGTTGCGACCGAGCCCGTCATAATCCATGCCGTAGCCCACCACAAAATCGTTTTCTAAATCGAACCCTACGTATTTCACGTCAGTTTTCTTCTCGCGTGCTGGTGCTTTGCGGAGTAAAGAAATAGTATCAACTGATTTTGCGCCAAGTGCTCGCAACTCTTCAATAGTTTTTTGCAGGGTAAGACCCGTGTCCACAATATCTTCTACAATCAATATATCTTGATTGAATAAACTTTCTTCGTGGCCGATAAGTGTTTTTAGTTGACCGATCGATGCAGTACCAGAGTAAGATGAAATTTTTACGAACGATACACGGCATGGAATCTCCAACGATTTCATCAAGTCAGAAGCGAACATGAAAGAGCCGTTTAAGATTGGGAGCAGAGTGGGAGATTTGCGTTTATAATCAGAATTTAATTGCGCGGCCAGTTCTGCAACTCGGCTCTCTATTTTATTGGCTGCAATCAGCTTCCGAAATTCGAGATCTTTGATTTTCATTTTTAAAAAGAGTTCACAAAGATAGCCTTCGGAAGTCAAATGAGCCAAAAGAAGCCAACTTCCCTACCTAGTTCTGAGGAATCTTTTTTTCAAGTGCTTATGGATGTTCAGGGTTATTGTCTTTCAGTTTTATTATTTTTTTTGAAAATTGAACGATTAGTTAACCCTTTTTACGACTCAAATGAAAGACTATAAACGGTAACTCCCAAAGACCTTCATTTGTAAAAAGAATTTAGCCAGCCCATTGCATACACCGTCAATACTTGGCGACTACATCTTGGTTTGCATTAGCGTATTTCAAACAGATGTTTCCAGCAGCAAAACTGCTGGACGAGAAGATTATTGTCGACAATGGAAACATCGTAACAGGCGGTGCAACACTTTCTTTTATGAATGTTTGTATTTACCTCATTTAGAAATATTACGGAGCTGTTTTGGGCAACTATTGCGCTAAAATGTTTTTGGTAGATAAAGGCAAAAGCTCCCAACAGTCGTACTCTATTTTTTCGGTACAGAAAGTGCATCAGGACGAAGATATTTTAAAAGCGCAGTCTTTCATAGAGAAAAATGTGACGGATAAATTAAGCGTTAGTCAAGTGTCGGAAGTAGTGTTGTTGAGTGAGCGAACCTTTATCCGCAGATTCAAAGCTGCCACTGGCAATCTTCCCTCCGAGTATATTCAGCGGGTAAAAGTAGAGCACGCTAAAAAACTGCTGGAAGGTGGCAGCGAAAATATTAAAGAAGTATCGTACAGCACAGGGTATGAAGACACTAATTATTTCCGCGATGTCTTTAAAAAACACACGGGACTGACGCCACAGCAATACAAAAAAATGTATTCGTTTTCTCTAGGGTAATTTGATGCACTTAGCAGAGAGAATAAAATAGATGATGGCCCTACTACCGTGCGGCTGTTTATCGGATGGGGTCAGCTGATATGGTTGAAGGGCATTCCAAACAAAAAAGACTGGAAATCAAAAGAATCGCTTGGATTTCGTACAACCTTGAAGAAAGGCCATGTGGGTTGATCTGTTTCAAGCAACTTTATACTAGAATAATTTAAACACTAAAGTGCTAGTTGTCAGGCAATTTTACGTTTCGTGTTGGTGCTTGTAAAGTGTCTTTTATCTTTGTTGAATGAGCGCACCGAGCGAGACTCCTTTAATGAAACAGTACAATGCCATCAAGGCAAAGTACCCTGGCGCACTGCTATTATTTCGCGTGGGCGATTTTTATGAAACCTTTGGGCAAGATGCCATACAAGCCAGCAAGGTGCTGGACATTACGCTCACCAAGCGCGGCAATGGTTCTGCCTCCGAAATAGAACTGGCGGGGTTTCCGCACCATGCGTTGGATTCTTACCTGCCCAAGTTAGTGCGGGCGGGCCACCGTATTGCCATTTGCGATCAGTTGGAAGATCCACGTTTTGTAAAGGGAATCGTAAAACGTGGTGTTACCGAACTGGTTACACCTGGAGTGTCGTTCAACGATAATGTATTGGAGCGCAAGCGCAACAATTTCTTGTGCTCGCTTTTCGCGGCAAAATCTTTTGGGGTTTCTTTTCTCGATATCAGCACCGGTGAGTTTTATTGTGCACAAGGCAGCGAGCATTACATTGTTAAGCTCATTCAAAGCTTGGCTCCGGCCGAAGTGATTTTCAGCAAAAGCCACCGCGAAAAAATTGAAAGCCAATTGGCAGATGACTATGCCACATTTGCCTTAGATGACTGGGTCTATGCCTTTGATTATGCCAACGAAAAACTGACGCAACAATTCAAAACCAATTCGCTGAAAGGCTTTGGCGTGGAGGGGATGAATGAAGCTATTATTGCTGCGGGTGCTATTCTCCATTACCTAGAGGCCACCGAACACAAAGACACACACCACATCACTAGCATTGCACGCATGGACGAAGAGCACTATGTGTGGTTGGATAAATTTACCATTCGAAATTTAGAATTGGTGAATGCGCAGCACGAAGGCGGTGTGCCCTTGCTGCAAATTCTCGATCAAACAGTCACCCCCATGGGGTCGCGCCAGCTCAGGCGTTGGATGGTGCTGCCGCTCAAAGAAAAAGATGCGATTGACGAGCGATTGGAAATTGTCGATTATTTTTTTCGAAATATCAATCTCACAGAAGATATCGCCAGCCACCTCAAACAAATCACCGATTTGGAGCGGTTGATTTCAAAAGTGGCAGTAGGCCGCATCAACCCACGAGAACTGTTACAATTGAAGCGTTCACTCCAAGCGATTTTGCCCGTGAAGGAATCGTTGGCAAAACAAACTTCAGCCGGTTTAAAAAAACTGAGCGACCAATTGCAACGCTGCGACTTTTTGCTGGAGAAAATAGACAAAGAGCTGAAAGAAGACGCCCCCATGCTGCTACACCAAGGAGGTGTTATTAAGGAGGGCGTAAATACCGAGTTGGATGAACTACGCAGACTTGCCTTTTCCGGGAAGGATTATTTGTTGCAAGTGCAGAGGCGTGAAGTAGAGCGCACGGGCATCAACTCGCTGAAAATCTCTTACAATAAGGTGTTTGGCTACTACTTGGAAGTGAGCAATGCCAACAAAGACAAGGTGCCGAGCGATTGGATCCGCAAGCAAACACTGGTGAATGCCGAGCGCTACATCACCGAAGAACTGAAAGTATACGAAGAGAAAATTTTGCATGCCGAAGAAAAATTATCGGTGATAGAGCAAAAACTTTTCACTGAACTTATTCACCACACGGCCGATTACATCTCACAAATTCAACAGAACGCTCGTACAATATCCATTTTGGATTGCCTGCTCTCTTTTGCAGCAATAGCCCGCGCCAACAAATATTCGAAACCAGAAATCAGCGACTCCACACGGTTGGCCATTAAAGAAGGTAGGCACCCGGTGATTGAGAGGCAATTGCCCATTGGCCAAAGTTATGTGCCCAATGATGTATCCCTCGACACCGAAACACAACAGATATTGGTGATCACCGGACCCAACATGGCGGGTAAATCAGCATTGTTGCGACAAACTGCGTTAATCGTGCTTATGGCGCAGATGGGAAGTTTTGTTCCGGCAGAAAGCGCGGTGGTGGGCATTGTCGACAAAGTGTTCACCCGTGTGGGCGCGAGCGATAATCTTTCGCGGGGCGAATCTACCTTTATGGTGGAGATGACGGAGACGGCCAGCATACTTAATAACCTGAGCAACCGCAGTTTAATTTTGATGGATGAAATTGGTCGCGGCACATCAACGTACGATGGCGTTTCTATTGCTTGGGCGATTGTAGAATACCTGCACAACCACAAAGACTATCAACCGAAAACACTCTTTGCCACCCATTACCACGAACTAAATCAGTTGGCAGAAGATTTACCGCGCGTGAAAAACTTCAACGTAAGCGTAAAAGAAATAGGCGACAAAATTATTTTCATGCGCAAGCTGAAAGAGGGCGGCAGCGAACATAGCTTTGGCATACACGTGGCGCAACTGGCAGGCATGCCCAACAAAGTGGTACTGCGTGCCAGCGACATTTTGCATTTTCTTGAAAAAGAAAAACACCAGGAGAAAGTGAATAAAAAGCTGGCGGAGTTACCCAGGCCACAATTTCAAATGAGCCTTTTTGAAGCCGATCCCAAAATGAAGGATGTCCACGATCTTCTCAGCAAAATAGACATCAACACCATCAGTCCGGTGGAGGCATTGCTGAAGTTGAATGAGGTGGTTGGGGTGTTGAAGAAATAATTTTCAAATCCGCACATGGTATCGAAAAACGTTTCGATTATTCTCAGATGAGTATTCTGCATTTTTTTATTCTATCGCAAGCCGGATGTTAGAAGCCGCTTTTTTATCTGGCACTAAAAATCAGTAACTTTAAGGTCTAAAAACAAACATATGCGATTCAAACTTCTACCGTGTTTTGGACTGTTCATTTTGTTGGCGGCTTGCGAGCAAAAGAGACCTGTTGATCGGATGAACGAAGAGCAACTTCGCGCCTATGCGGATGAGTTGGTTCACAAGTTCATCATCACCGATGGACACGTAGATTTACCCTATAGGCTAAAGGTGAAAAATTTTAGGTTGGAGCGAGAGTACATGGGTATTCCGGTTTCTACCAAGGATGGTGATTTCGACTACGAGCGAGCGAAGATGGGTGGTTTGGATGCGCCTTTCATGTCAATTTATATTCCCTCATCGTATCAACAGCAACCAGACAAAGGGAAGGCGTTGGCAGACTCTTTAATCAACATGATCAATACCATTGCTAACCAAATACCAGACAAGTTTGTTAGGGCAAACTCCACTGTAGAAATAGACGCTGCATTTAAGGTGGGAAAAATTGCGCTGCCATTGGGGATGGAGAATGGTGCGCCAATCGGTGATGACCTAGCCAACGTAAAATATTTTTACGATAGAGGTATCCGCTACATTACACTTACACACGGAAAGGATAATCAGATATGCGATTCATCTTACGACACTACTCGAACATGGAATGGTCTAAGTCCTTTCGGTAAAAACGTGGTGGCCGAGATGAATAAGGTAGGCATCATGGTAGATATTTCGCACGTTTCTGACAGTACGTTTTATCAAGTAATGCGCATCAGCAAGGTACCCTGCATTGCGTCACACTCATCTTGCCGGGCGTTTACACCTGGCTTTATCCGCAACATGAGTGATGACATGATCAAGTTGTTGGGCCAAAAAGGTGGCGTAATACAAATCAACTTTGGCTCTACTTTCTTGGATTCAGCCGTGCGAAGCGCAAATGAGTTGAACAGAAAAAAGCTTCAAGCATTATTGGATGAAAGGAAGTTGAAGATGAGTGATTCACTCGCTAAGCCGTTGGTTGAGCAATTCCGTAAAGACAATCCATCTTTGTATGCTGACGTTGAAACTGTTGCCAATCACATCGATCATGTGGTGAAGCTAGCGGGTATCAACCACGTAGGCATCGGTTCTGATTTTGATGGCGTGGGCGACAGTTTGCCGACTGGGTTGAAAGATGTATCTCAATACCCTAATTTAATCTATGTTCTCTTGAAAAGAGGCTATACCGAAGAGGATATTGAAAAGATTTGTTATAAAAATGTGTGGCGAGTATGGAATGCAGTAGAAGAATTTGCGAAGACATCTAAATAGGTTCTTGACTTTATATTTAACAGATTAAACTTTTATAAATATCACCAATATGAAAAGAAGTGTCGGGATAGGGCTAGTGTTAATCGTACTGACAATGCGTGTGTTGGCTCAGGTGGTCACTCCACCTCAGCAACTGATGATAAAGCCCAAAGGTCAGATTATTTGTTACAAAAATGATGTTAACCATCCTATTTATTTACCTCCTCGATT
>JBJTHA010000384.1:0-8397 GCA_046094265.1 Cytophagales bacterium | reverse complement strand
ATTCAGTATTACCCCAGCTTACACCTTGGTGAATACAAGTGGAAGTTATAACCTGTACAGTGGCCCCCCCAATAATTTAACAGTGACACCCGTAGGTTCCTCTGCTTCCTCCGGCAACGTTAGCCTTCCTGGGCTTGCAATCGTGTTTGGTGCCGGAAAAAATACCAATCAAGGTTCGTACTATGGAGGCACTTTTGCGATTACACTCAACCGGGTAAATGATTTTAATGGTGGCATTCAATATAGCGGCCAAAATCAAAGTAGCTCTATTATCCAATCGTTTCTGGAGAATGCTCAGGGACTTTTGCCAAACCAACTTGATGTAAATACCTTTTTAGCATACGACAATTATATTATTGGCCCAATCCCAACAGGTACAGCACGCGGAGACACAACTTACTTCTCAGATTTACAGGGAGGCGTACCCTTTCAAAAAGAAACGGTAACTACAAACGGCTCCCAAAATCAATGGAACTTATCTTACGGTGGCAATTTTTCTGATAAACTCTTTTTAGGGGCAGGTTTGGGCATTACATCTGTGCGGTACGAGTATAGTAAAACTTATACTGAGGACTTCGCAGGTCAAAGCACTGGTATCTACGACATAGTTCAAATGAAGTACTCATGTGCTAAATGCTTTAATTCTCTGCGTTTAAACGAGAGTCGCACTTCGTCTGGGAGTGGCATTAACTTAACGCTTGGTGCTATCTACAAACCTATTGATATGGTGCAGGTAGGTTTAAGCTATACTACACCCACCGCTTACCAACTGCGGGATTCCTATTTGGGGTCGATGACAACCTCATGGAATAACTTTGAATACTTCAATAACCCGGTAAGACCCATTCCACCTCCTTCAAGACCACGCGGGCCGCTTGCTAACGAAAGTTCACCCAGTTTAGAAGACCCTGTCAATTATAGCTTGACAACTCCCGGACGTCTGACTTTTGGGCTCGCCTTGTTTATTGCTAAACGTGGCTTTATAACAGCCGAAATTGAACGCGTGAATTATGGAAGCGCATCGGCCAGTTCGTTTAGCGAGCAACAGTACAGCGCACCTATAAACGCAGGGCGTGAAATAAATCCAATTATCTCCTCACGGTTTACCTCAGTCTCTAACATAAGGGTAGGTGCCGAATACCGTTGGAAGAACTTTCGGTTTCGTGCGGGTTTCAACAGCATGGGCAATCCATACTCAAACAGACCTCTAAACAAAGTCAATTACTCTCTCACCGACCTTTATAGCATTAGCGGAGGGGCGGGATATCGTACATCCAAGTTCTTTGTGGATATGGCCGTGGTCCAAACGCAGGGAAATGGTTACTATTTGCCATACTCATTTCAAGGCTACCCCGCTCCACACTATAATTACCAGCAGGCCGCCACGCGAATTATGTTCACCGTGGGCGTGCCGTTCTAAATTTCGTTAACAAATTCCAAATCGGCTAAAGTGATAGCGTCACCTTTGCATGTATGCTTGGCAATTCGGTAAAACGGTTTGCGCTGCGAACGCAGAAATTCAATCTTGTCTTTTAACTCTTCAAAGCTAAGGTTGAGCAGCAACGGCCGGTTGACCGATTGACCTGAAATCCGTTTCGCAATTTCCTTGGCGGGAACATCGAGAAAAATAGTGGTGCCCGATTGGTTCATCACTTCCATGTTATCAAAAAAACAAGGAGCGCCTCCACCAGTGGCCATCACAAAATCTTCATTCAAGTTTGCCCACTTTTGCAGTTGGGTGCTCTCCGCTTTGCGAAAGTGGTCTTCACCAAATCTTTTAAAGATCAAGGCAATGCTCTCGCTTTCTGATTTTTCAATTTCGGTATCCAAGTCTACGAAACGGATGTTCAAGCGTTCTGCTAATTGCTTACCCAAGGTGGTTTTGCCAGAGCCAGGCAGACCAATGAGGAATATCTTCATGGTGATTTGAAAATTTGAAGATGAACCAATTTGAAAATCATAAATCTCCGCAATAACTCTGTCGAATTTTCAAATTGAATAATTTTCAAATTATTTTTTTGTTGTCAATTCAAGCACTTCACTTGACGATGGCGTATCGTTGTAGTGCCAATTACCTAAAACGGTGCCATCTTTCCACAACGCAATACCCGGGTTAGAGCGGATGATGGTTTTAAGCACAGTGGCGTCAGCATAATAATAAGGCACCGCCAATTGATGTTGGTGCCTAAACTCTTCCATCGCTTCGGCAGAGGAAGCGGTCAACACGAAGCAGTCCACTTTTCCTTCAAGTTGTTGGGTAAGCTCGCGAATGGCGGCCATGCGCTCACTCGAAGCTTTGCGCACATCTACTATCACTACCAATAGCCGATTGCCCTGAAAAGTGTAGTCCGTTTTATCTTCGCCCGAAGGGCTGCTCACAGCGTAATCCGTGATTTTGGGTTTGATTTTATCTTCGTTGAGTACGCGAGATGACACGTATTGATAGCCGCCTTCCATTAAGTATTGGGTAGACTTTACTTCTTTGCCGTCTTTCGTAAAAATGTATTCAATCACAGGTTGCTCGGTGGGCTTCATTTGTGCGGGAATGTTATTCCCAACTTTATAAGCCCGAAAATCGATGAAGGGCAAATGGTTGATGGCATGAATACCCAAATACAAACTGACCACTACCGTAGCAATAACAACGGCATAACCCTCGCGTGTGCGAAGTACAGGTTTGTATTTGTTACGGTGCCAAAACAGATGCAACACAAAAACCATCAGGACCAAATCTTTTACGAACGATTCCCACGGAGTCAATTTAATCGCATCGCCAAAGCAGCCGCAATCTGTAACTTTCTCTAAAATGGCCGAGTAGCCGGTGAGGAACGTAAAGAAAACCATCAGCAGGAGCAGCGTCCAGGTGGTGAGGTTCATACGCCAATAAATGAGTATGGCAACGCCCAGGGCCAACTCCAGCACAATCATCGCGAGCCCAATCTCCAACGACCACGGAATAAAATGGTGAAACAGGGAAGAAAAGTCTTGGGTAAAGACCTCGAAATATTCCTCCATTTTTATTTGGGTGCCTACGGGATCGTTGAGCTTGATGAGGCCGGAAAAAATAAAGAGCCCTCCTACTAAAAACCGAGAAACCTGATCGATGATTTTTTGAAACATACTGCTGCAAATTGAATGGGATAAAATTACGGATAGTTGCTGGGACTTATGCTATGAAATGCTGCAAGTGCGGGAAGGCCGAAGTGGAATGCGCGGAGGTGACGACAGCGCGTTTCTTGGGGGGGGTAGCAAGGCCTTCGCGCTTCGGCAGGGGCCGTAAAAAATATAAAAGCCCCGCGGTGCAGGGCTCTCATGTTTCTGTTCAAATTTTCTTAATACTCATCCTCGTTAAAGAAGAAATCTTCCTTGGTCGGGTAATCCGGCCAAATCTCTTCGATGCTCTCGTAAGGTTGACCGTCATCTTCCAGTTCCTGTAAATTCTCAACTACCTCCAGCGGTGCACCCGAGCGAATTGAAAAGTCAATCAATTCGTCTTTGGTAGCGGGCCAGGGCGCGTCTTCCAGATAAGATGCCAATTCAAGTGTCCAGTACATAGTAACCCGGTTAAATTTTCCGCAAAAATAGAATTAAATACACCATAGTCAATAGCCACCGTTGCATGGACGAGCTCAACAAAAAGTAACCGAGGGTCAGGCTGCCCGGCAAATCGAAAACTATGGACTATTGGCTTAAAAAAGCCATATTTGCCGCACTAACGAGCTACTACCCACTATGGCAGATGAAAAAATAATTTTTTCGATGGCAGGCGTAAGCAAGATTTACCCGCCTCAAAAACAAGTTTTAAAAAATATTTACCTCGGCTTTTACTACGGTGCCAAAATTGGTGTGCTGGGGTTAAACGGCTCTGGAAAATCATCGCTGCTTCGCATTATAGCGGGTATCGACAAAGAATTTCAAGGTGAAGTTGTCTCGGACTTGAGTTTTTCGGTGGGCTTGTTGGAGCAGGAACCACAACTTGATAAAAGCAAAACCGTGCGCGATATTGTGGAAGAGGGCGTAAAGGAAACGGTTGCGCTGCTGAAAGAATTCGAAGCCATTAACGAAAAGTTTGCCGATCCCGAAGTGCTGGAAAACCCAGACAAGATGGACAAACTAATTGCCAAGCAAGGCGAAATACAAGAAAAATTGGATGCCATTGGCGCGTGGGAACTTGACAATAAACTGGAGCGCGCCATGGATGCGCTGCGATGCCCGCCTGCTGATGCAAAAGTTGAACACCTATCGGGTGGTGAGAAAAGGCGCGTAGCATTGTGCCGATTGTTATTGCAAGAGCCAGATGTGTTGTTGTTGGATGAACCGACCAACCACTTGGACGCGGAGTCGGTGTATTGGCTGGAACAACACCTTAAGCAATACAAAGGCACCGTCATCGCGGTAACGCACGACCGTTACTTTTTGGACAACGTAGCTGGCTGGATTTTGGAATTGGACCGTGGCGAGGGAATTCCATGGAAAGGGAATTACTCGAGTTGGCTAGACCAAAAACAAAAACGCTTAGCGCAAGAAGAAAAAACCGAGTCAAAACGGCAAAAAGCTTTGGAGCGCGAGTTGGAGTGGGTGCGTATGAGCCCTAAAGGCCGCCATGCCAAAGGCAAAGCGCGCTTGAGCAACTATGAAAAATTGGTGAGCCAAGAAACAAAAGAGCGTGAAGAAAAATTGGAGCTATTCATTCCGCCAGGGCCGCGCCTGGGTAACAAGGTGATTGAGGCGAACGGTGTGGCTAAAGCGTTTGGTGATAAGTTGCTGTATGAAAATTTGACTTTCTCTTTGCCGCCCGCGGGTATTGTGGGCATCATTGGCCCCAACGGTGCCGGTAAGACGACCTTGTTTAAAATGATAACCGGATCGTTGCAGCCCGATGCCGGAAATTTTTCTGTGGGCGAAACCGTGAAGATTGCCTATGTCGACCAAGAGCACGATGACTTGAAACCGGAAGACACCGTGTTCCAAGCCATCACGGGCGGGCAAGATTTGATTTTGGTGGGTGGAAAAGAAATCAACTCGCGCGCTTATGTGAGCAAGTTCAACTTCAGCGGTACTGACCAGCAAAAGAAAGTAAAAGAACTCTCGGGTGGTATGCGCAACCGGGTACATTTGGCCATTGCGTTGAAGCAAGGCGGCAATTTGTTGTTACTCGATGAACCCACCAACGATTTGGATGTGAACACACTCCGCGCATTGGAAGAGGCGCTAGAAAACTTTGGTGGCTGTGCAGTGATCATCTCTCACGACCGTTGGTTCTTAGATCGAGTGTGTACGCATATCCTTGCCTTCGAGGGCGACTCGCAAGTGTTTTGGTACGAGGGCACATTTAGCGAGTACGAAGAAAACAAACGCAAGCGCTTGGGTGATGACCAGCCGCATAGGATTAAGTATAAGAAGTTAGTAAAGTAGATTTGAATGCTGTTTTAATAATGATCTCTTCTTACAGTTATGGGTTAAAGCCTCGTTCTGTCGTCCTCTTCCTAAACCATCTAAAGAAGTAAAGCGCAAGAAAAGCAGGTCCTCAACAGCCACTCATGAATTTTGAAAGAAGAGGTTAATTTTTCGCGTGAGGGCTAAATTTGGTACGTGCTATACAAACGAGACTAGCGCAACCAGAAAATTTACGCACCGATTGCTGTGAGCAAGTTTGTATCAGGATTGATTGTGGCCGATAATGGTAATGGATCTATGGGCAAAGCGCTAGTGATGGGGTCAATCATGTTAAACTAGCCCTGAGCATGAAAAGAAAAGATTCTCTAATCCGTAATCTGGGTTAAAGCAGGTGTGCGTGTGTTTAAACCCACCGTTTTTCAAGAAGTATTTTTAGCCCAAATTATGCATTAGGGCTTTTCAATCACTCTGTAAATTGATGAAAATGAACAACTTGTAGCGAGTTTTATTCCAAACCTTTCTAATGCTATGCATTAGAACTTAAGTCATTGATTCTCTTGTAGAAAAAAGTTATCAACATAGTCTAATGCATAATCTGGGTTTAGTCTTTTTTGTAACCGTGTTTGGTAGATTTATTCGATGTACAGAATCATAGAAAAAAGATGTTTCAAGGCTTGGCTAAGAATTAAATTCGATAGTACTGATTACTCCCAAATCGTTTTATGATTTCCTTCTCCAGCATTTCACGATTAGCGGGGTGGGCGATGTTCATCAACGCTAACGCGCGCTGATGCAAATTCTTGCCATACAAATTGGCAACGCCATATTCCGTTACGATGTAGTGCATGTGTGCTCGCGTGGAAACCACACCTGCACCCCCTTTTAACATGGGCACAATTTTCGATTCGCCTTTTTTGGTTGCTGAAGTGAGTGCGATAATGGGTTTACCTTTATCGGATAGCGAAGCACCGCGTATAAAATCCATTTGCCCACCAACACCCGAGTATTGATAGGTGCCAATCGAATCTGCACACACCTGCCCGGTAATATCAATTTCGATAGCGCTGTTGATGGCTACTACCTTCGGGTTCGTTCGAATCACCCGCGTGTCATTCACATAACTTGCTTCCAAAAAAGCAAAAGCAGGATTATCGTTGATGGCCTGGTATAACTTGTCTGTACCAATCGCAAAAGCAGAAACTACTTTGCCAGGATGTTTTTTCTTGTAGGCATTTGTGATAACTCCCTTCTTCAGTAAGTCAATCACGCCATCGGAAAACATTTCTGTATGGATACCCAAATCTTTACAATGGTCTAACGACTGAAGTACAGCATCGGGTATCGCGCCAATGCCCATCTGAAGCGTGGACCTGTCTTCGACCAAACCGGCAATCAATTTACCAATGGTCTGCTCTGCATCAGAAATTTTGTCGGCATACCGTACTTGAGGAAGCGCATCGGTACACTGAACCATTGCATCTATCTTGCTCACGTGCACAAATCCATCGCCATGGGTACGGGGCATGTTTGGATTCACTTGCGCAAGCACCTTTTTAGCATACTTCAAAGCAGATTTCGCAACATCAACCGATGTGCCCAACGAACAATAGCCGTGTTGATCCGGAGGAGACACATGCAGCATGGCAACATCTAAAGTTAAAATACCTTGCTCGAACAACCGCGAAATCTCACTTAAGAAAATTGGGATGTACTCACCATTTTCTCCGTTGATGTTTCTTCTGATGTTGTCTGAAACAAAAAGCGAATTAAAATAAAATTTGTCTTTAAATTCTGGCTTCGTGATATCTAACTGCCCTAATGTGCTCACGGCAGTCAATTCAACATTTGTAAGACGTGGAGCTTGGCTAGAAAGCTCGTTTAATAAAAACAGAGGCGTTGCCGCACTTCCATGCACAAACACGCGATGACCTGGAGCTATCAAACGAATGGCCTCAGCCGCAGACATGTATCGAACTGACATGTTTAAAGTTATTTAATAGCCGAAAGATAGGCGCGCAATCAAATGGTTGTGATGATATTTGTCAGGAAATACGATTAAATTTAGCCAATGTCTTTTTCAAACGTTTCCATTATCGGATCAGGCAACTTGGCTTGGCACTTGGCACCAGCGTTGGACAACGCGGGCTTCGTCATCAAAGAAGTATACAGTCGCAACCCTCGGCATGCCGAAGCATTGACAGAACGTTTGTACCAAGCCGAAGTAAAAGCCTCGCTCGATTTTTCGACCAGCGATTCATCAGTTTTTATTGTAGCCGTGGCCGATGATGCGATTGCCACAATTGCACAAGAAATCATACTACCTGACAATGCTGTGCTGGTTCATACATCTGGAAGTCAGCCGATGGACCGATTGCAATTTGCTGCGGCACAGCATTTAGGCGTACTGTATCCGTTACAAACATTTTCGAAAAACAGGAAGGTTGAGTTTAATGCTCTTCCGATATTTTTGGAATCAACTACGCAAGAAGCAGAAAAACTACTCTTCGAATTAGCCAAGTCGCTAAGCAGCCAAGTCGCTAAAATTACTTCCGAAGAGCGCAGGGCGCTGCATGTTGCGGCTGTTTTTGCCTCAAATTTTACCAATCATATGCTGCGAATCAGCCACGATATATTACTGCGGCATAGCATTGACTTTCGCTTGCTCAGGCCTTTGGTTGAAGAAACTATCCAAAAAAGCTTAAGGCTGAGTCCTGAGAAATCGCAAACCGGACCTGCTAGCCGTGGTGATTTAGAAATTTTAGATATGCACTTAGAATTTTTGCAGGACGATGAAGGCCATGCCGAAATTTATAAAGTGGTGAGCCAGCATATTGTGGATAGGTACCTATCATAAGCCTATAACTAATCTCGGCAGTTTTCTGCGGATGAAAATAAAATCTCCACTTCGGCACTGGTTTCTTGAATCACACCAATTTGAGGAACGGTGCAAACAATCTTATTTCTAAATTGCTACAACAGAATTATCTGTTCTGCTTTTTG
>JBJTHA010000383.1:0-7332 GCA_046094265.1 Cytophagales bacterium | reverse complement strand
TTTGTGGACTGCAAAACAAATTATAGATGAAAAAAATACCGCTTCTCTTAGTCTTGTGTTTTCTAATCGCAAGCTGCTCAACCTATCAAAAACTTGCACTGAAGCCGGGTTCTCGTATTCAAACTTTACATATCGATTTTCAAACAGATCCATCTATCCCTGCTTATTTTTCTAATGAGTTAAATAGCAGACTTGAAGCGTTCATAAAAAGCTATAATTCTAAAGGAAATCGATTTAGAATTGATCGCCTCTTGGATTCATCAAACACGCTCACCATTCGAGTGCAAGGCGTACAATTGGTAACCGAACGAGAGCAAACTACCGGTGTAATTGTAAGCCTAATTGGTTTTTCGGTTCCATTTATCATGGTCGCTAGCGGTTCAAGATTCTATTTTGCTTTTTGGTATTTTCCCAGATCGTCCTCCATTTCGGAGATAACACTATCAGAAGACATCAACGGCATGCAAAGTAAAACCGCACAGCGGCTTGTAACTGCACCGGGCTTTTTGAAGAGTCCCGAAAGGCAAGTAGTGAAACACGGCAAACACTTTTCAAAAACATTAAACCGTCTGCTACAAGAGTTGGAAAAAAGTAGTCGGTAATATTTAGCCGTTCAAATAAATTTAAGTATTGAGCTGATTTAGTATCGCTATTTTTAACGGTAACCAACTACAAACTTATGAAAACGATTTTTTGCACGCTTGCAATGTTCTTGGTGCTTTCAATTAATGCATACGCCCAACGTGAAATCAAAAGAGCACCCGAAGTAAAAGAGGGTGATGGGCCTTTCACGCAACTTATTATTCGTGGCACGATGCTGATCGATGGCACTGGCGCACCACCCGTGGGGCCTGTTGACATTTTGGTGAAACAAAACCGCATTATTAACATTGTGAGCATCGGGCTGCCCACACCGGGCATGGCGAGTGAGGGCAATCGGCCAAAGTTAGAACCGGGCGGCAAAGAACTTAATTGCGAGGGCATGTATTTGATGCCGGGATTTGTGGATATGCACGGGCACATAGGTGGAGGCCAGGCCCCCATTGCAGAATATGTGTTTAAGCTTTGGATGGCGCATGGAGTTACCACCATTCGCGACCCGGGTTCGGGCAATGGATTGGAATGGGTGCTCGATCAAAAAAATAAAAGCCAACAAAATCTAATTACTGCTCCGCGCATCAAAGCATACGTAACGTTTGGTTCGGGCGCGAAGGAGCCGATCAGAACGCCCGAGATGGCGCGTGCATGGGTAAATGAAAATAAATTGAAAGGTGCTGACGGCATTAAGTTTTTTGGTGCCGCGCCCGAAATCATGAATGCCGCCTTGCGCGAAAACAAAAAAATCGGATTGCGATCTGCGTGCCACCACGCCCAGTTGGGAGTAGCCCGCTGGAATGTGGTTCAATCGGCAGGTGCCGGCCTCACCACCATGGAACATTGGTACGGATTGCCCGAAGCCATGTTGCCAAATTCCAGCATTCAAAACTATCCGTTGAGTTACAACTACTCCAATGAGCAACATCGTTTTGAAGAGGCCGGTCGTTTGTGGAAACAAGCGGCTGCTCCATACACCGAAAAATGGAATGCCGTGATGGATACCCTGCTGAAGTTGGATTTTACATTAGACCCAACCTTTGACACGTATGAGGCTGCACGCGATCTACACAAAGCGCGAAGACAAGAGTGGCACGAGACGTATACACTTCCTCAACTGTGGGCATTTTATCAGCCCAGTCGCGTGGCGCATGGTTCGTTTTGGTTTAGCTGGGGAACAGAACAAGAAGTGGCATGGCGCGAAAATTTCCGTTTGTGGATGACCTTTGTGAACGAATATAAAAACCGCGGTGGCCGCGTGACCGCGGGATCGGACAATGCATTTATTTTTCAGCTCTATGGATTTGGTTACATCCGGGAGTTAGAGTTGCTTCGCGAAGCGGGATTTCATCCACTAGAGGTAATTCGATCTGCCACCTTGTATGGCGCACAAGCGTTGGGCATGGACAAAGAAATTGGGACTGTTGAAATTGGTAAACTCGCTGACTTTGCCATTGTAGATCAAAATCCACTGGAGAATTTGCAGGTACTTTATGGCGTGGGCGCGATCAAGCTGATGGATGATAATTCGGTGAAGCGCGTAGGCGGGATAAAATACACCGTCAAAGACGGTATCATTTACGATGCCAAAAAGTTGCTTGCCGATGCTAAGAAAATTGTTGACGAAGAAAAGGCCAAAGCGGGTTTTGTATTGAAGCAGCCGGGAATGGATTAACGGTTGCCGAATCTGGCTTTTTTCATATTTTTGCCGACTTGAATACGTATTGGCGGCCTCGTAGTTCAATGGATAGAATAGAAGTTTCCTAAACTTTTGATACAGGTTCGATTCCTGTCGGGGCTACAAGTAATTACAACTATTCAAAAACATTCTGCATGAGTGGCGCGACTGTCGGACGAGAGCTTATCTACTAGTTTTTGAAAATCCTGATTGCGATATGTGTGCGTTAAAATGGAGTTTATCTTTGTCGTGATGAAATGGAACAGAATTGTTGAAACTGGCCAATTCATAGATATTTATAGAGTTATTTTCATCTCCAAAAAAATAATGATAACAGGTTTAGATCCCGAAAAACCTGCTTAGTTGAGTAAATGGTGCTTGTACCTTCGTGCACGCTGACTAACCATCTAGCGAATCAACAAGAAGCGCCAAAACAATCAAAGAGCATTTACTAAATTTGCGAAATGGAAATTAAAAAAATAAAACTTGTCGCCTTTCTGGTAGGGTCTGTTTTGCTCATTACGTTCACGTTTTATTTTTATCAAATTATTTACACGCCAAATATATTGGTAGATCGCGATGACAGACTGTTTTTGGTAAAATCGGGCGCCACCTACCAGTCGGTATTGAACGACTTGGGCAAGTCAAATTTTGTAAACGATATGGTATCGTTTGCTTTTTTAGCAAAACTGAATGGTTTAGATAAAGAATTGAAGCCGGGGCGCTACATTTTAAGGCGCAATATGACCAATCTGCAGGCAATAAAAATATTGAAATCCGGCAAGCAAGAGCCTGTGAAACTTACTTTTTCGTATGTCCGACTTACCAGTGAATTGGCAGAAAAGCTAACGAAAAACATTGGCGTTACGCCAGAGGAGTTTGATGAAGCGCTGGAGAGGTTTGTGAACAACAACAAAGAAGGATTTGATGAAGAGAATGTTCGCTGCATGTTCATCCCTAATACGTATGAGGTGTACTACAACATTACACCCGATGGATTGATTGAAAAGATGAATGCAGAATACCATAAATTTTGGGATGAGAATAGAAAAAGAAAAGCCAAAAAACTTGGTCTCACTCCCATTGAAGTGTCCATCTTAGCTTCGATTGTGCAAGCCGAAACGGTGAAAGAAGACGAGGCACCGATGATTGCGGGGTTGTACATCAACCGATTGAAAAAAAACATTGCGTTGCAAGCAGATCCCACACTGGTGTACGCATCAGGCGATTTTTCTTTGAAGCGAGTATTAAACACACACAAGGAAATTGATTCGCCCTACAACACCTATAAAAATCCAGGCTTGCCACCGGGGCCCATCAACGTGCCACAAATCGTGAATATAGATGCAGTGCTCAATGCGGTAGATCACAAGTATTACTATATGTGTGCTAAAGAAGACTTTTCGGGCTACCACAATTTTGCCAAAAACCTAGACGAGCACAACGTAAACGCCCGCAAGTACCAAAAGGCATTAACGGACGAAATGAAGAAGGCAGCAGGCAGCAAGTAATCTGAAATTTTAGATCTTAAATCACTTCATGTATACTTCCGAAACGTTTGTGCGTGTGCGATACGGTGAAACCGACCAAATGGGCTACGTCTATTATGGCAACTACGCTATGTATTACGAAGTGGGCAGGGTGGAAGCCTTGCGGCAGTTGGGGTTGTCGTACAAAGAGTTGGAAGATAACGGAGTGATGATGCCTGTGCTGGAAAACCATTCCAAATTTCTTCAGCCTGCGTTGTATGATGACCACTTGAAAATTGTAACAACTATTGCTGAGAAGCCAAGTGTGCGGATCAAATTCAGTTATTCCATATACAATGCGAGTAACAAACTGTTACACGAAGGTGAAACACTGTTGGCCTTCGTTGATAAGAAAACAGGCCGCCCTTGTCGCCCACCGCACCGGTTCATGGATGTTTTAAAACCTTATTTTTAATTTATGAGCCAATTTAAAAATTTGAAAAATAAAAAACCGAAGATTAGGTGGTTCATCATCATTTTTCAATTGCGTAATTCAACTTTATTTACGTTACCTGCGGCTCATCTTCAAATTAATTCATTTTCAAATTTTCAAATTGGAAAATGAAGTACGTTACTCGAAAACGCATTCTTCAATTGAACACAGCGCGCACTGGCCGTAGTTGGCTGAAACGTATTAAGTTCAAAAAGTACGATAACCTATCGCTTTATAAATTCACCAAGATTTTTCTGCATAATATCAGCGAGGATGAAATCATGAACCGTGCCAACGGGGTGTCTTTCAATTTTACCTTGGCTATTTTCCCAACCATTATCTTTTTGTTCACACTCATTCCCTATGTATCCACTTACTTCCCCGAAGTAACTACCGAAACCATCATGGATTTTATCAAGTCGGTAGTGCCGGCAAACATGTACGAAACCATTGCATCCACTGTATATGACATCATTAGCAAGCAGCGCGGAGGATTGTTAACGTTTGGCGTTTTGTTTGCATTCTACTTATCCACCAATGGTATGATGGCTTTGATGCGCGCGTTCAACGCATGTTACCGAACCGTTGAACGAAGGCATTGGCTCCGGATGCGCGTGACGGCTCTGGGGCTTACAATCATGCTCGCAGTAGCACTATTGGCAGCGGTTATCTTACTGATAGTGGGACAAATTGCTTTGAATTATATTTTATCACATCTGGAAGATTTTAGCCACCTCAATTTGGACAACTTTACTATTTACATACTTTTTGTGCTGCGGTTTGTAGTCATCTTTGCCGTATTTTTTTTAGCCATTTCGTTCATCTATTACTTTGGCCCCGCAGTACATTACAATTGGAGTTTTTTTTCCGCAGGTTCTTTCTTGGCAACGCTTGCTATATTGGGTTTATCGTATGGATTTTCCGTGTACATTACCAACTTTGGCAACTACAATAAATTGTATGGATCGATTGGTGCGCTCATTGCATTAATGGCATGGATACAACTAGTAACAATCATATTATTGTATGGATACGAGATAAATGCCAGCTTACATTATGGCAGAAAAATGGAAGTGGTTTCTAATTTTCAGCGAAGCCAGCGATTAGAAAAAGCGATGAGATGATTTACCTATAGGAGATTATCATTAGGCAAAAGTCAGGTAGTATTGACTGTCTATCACGTGTTATAGATTCAACATGAACCAACAAATAGAATCCTTATACCGAATCGCTCAAAAGAAAGAACGATTGATCATCGGCTTAATGTCAGGCACATCTCTAGATGGATTGGATGTAGCGTTGTGCCGATGCCAGGGTAACGGCATGGAAACCAAAATTGAGCTGCTGCAATTTGAGACAATTTTGTATGGTTCAACTTTTAAAGAAGAAATCAAATCAGTTTTTTCAAAAGGGACAGTGAGCTTGGAAAAAGTTTGCCTACTAAATCCGTGGGTAGGTTTACACCATGCGCAAATGATTTTGAAATGCCTAGAGAAATGGCAGATTAACCCGAATCTAATTGATTTGATTGCAAGTCATGGCCAAACGATTTACCATGCGCCTAAATCACTTCATCAAAAAGAAAAATTTGGCAACGCTACGTTGCAAATTGGAGATGGTGACCATATGGCACAGGCAACGGGTATCATCACACTCAGTGATTTCCGACAGAAGCATATTGCAGCCGGAGGAGAGGGAGCGCCTTTGGCTGCTTATGGCGATTACCTGATTTTTTCGAAGCACGGAGAAGACCGTGTGATGCTGAACATTGGTGGTATTGCCAACTTCACGTATCTCCCAGGTACGCTCAACGCAAGTCAAGTTTTTTGTACCGATGCAGGGCCGGGCAATACCTTGATGGATGCTTACATGCAAAAACATTTTGGAAAGTATTTTGATAAAGGTGCCTCTGTTGCCTTACAAGGGAAAATCCATGAGCAGTTGTTGATAGCATTGAAGCAAAACGAATTCTTTGAACAGCCATTTCCCAAGACCACGGGTCCTGAATTATTTAACCTCGATTATTTAGAACGAGCACAATACCAGTCGAATACCGAGGAAATTTCGAAACAAGATGTGATGGCGACAATCAACCGATTTTCGGCTGATATGATAGTAATGGCCGTTCAATCTGCCATTGAGAAGAATGCAGGAGTAAAAATCTATTCAAGCGGTGGAGGTATGCATAATCCGCTGTTGATGCAGCACCTCAAACAACAATTGCCGCAACATCAATTTTTAATTACAACTGATTTGGGCATCCATCCCGATGCAAAGGAGGCAGTGCTATTTGCGACACTGGCCAATGAGTGCGTGTGCGGAGGACGAACAAATTACGGAGACAACCGCAATGGTATTCCAAGCATAACGATGGGAAAGATTTCGCTGCCGAATTGATCAGCAATTGCCGTGGAGGAAATCATTCAAAAAAGGAACATAACTTTTACTTGTATCAATAATGACAAACCAATTTTTAACCATGAACATAACAATTTGCTAAAATCCGGTATTTGAGAAAGTAGAAATGAATTTGTCAGTAAGTCGGTTTGAGATTTCTCCAGATCAGGTCTTTCAATTCGGTGATTCCATTGTTAGTAATAGAAGATATTAAGACGTAAGGGATGCTTGTAGGTACTTCCCTTTTTAACTCTCGCGTTAGTTCGTCATCCAGCAAATCAGACTTTGTAATTGCGAGCAATCTTTTTTTATCCAACAGTTCAGGATTATACTTTCGCAATTCATTTAATAATATTTCGTATTCACCTGCAATGCTTTTGGCATCGGCAGAGATCATAAATAACAATAATGAATTGCGCTCAATGTGCTTTAAAAAGCGAATTCCCAAACCCCTGCCCTGTGCCGCACCTTCAATGATTCCGGGGATGTCCGCCATCACAAAAGATTGGCTATCGCGATAAGCTACTACGCCCAAATTAGGTGTTAGCGTGGTAAAGGCATAGTCTGCAATTTTCGGCTTGGCCGATGAAACGACCGAAAGCAAAGTAGACTTGCCCGCGTTGGGAAATCCCACCAAACCTACATCTGCGAGCAACTTCAATTCAAGAATAATCCATTCTTCCCTGCCAGGCTCTCCGGGC
>JBJTHA010000382.1:0-19362 GCA_046094265.1 Cytophagales bacterium | reverse complement strand
TGGACGACCGAAATGCCAAAGCGATCACCCGCCTTGACCAAGGAATTGTTCGGAAAACTTTTTGGCGACTAGGGTTATATCTCACAGACCCTGAGCGACATGCTTTTTGACAATGGCATACAATTGATCACCGTAAGGAGGAACATGAAGCCCAAAGCCCTTAGCAACGAAGAAAAATTGTTGTTGCGTAAACGTTCCGTGATTGAAACGGTCAACGATGAACTCAAAAACATTTGTCAACTAGAACACACGCGCCACCGCTCCATCAGCGGGTTTCTTCTCAACGTCATGGGAGCCATTGCAGCTTATTCCTTCTTCCACAAGAAACCATCTATCAAGAGGGACATCGAAGAATCAAACCCAAAGTTGATCAACGCCTTCAAAGAACAACTTCGATTAGCTGATTAACCCGAACTGAGGTTATTACTAATTTATCGGTATAGTGGTGTTCCACATTCAAATACAAGACACCTTGTAACTACTTTATTCTACTGCAAAATCTGGGTTAAAATTCAACCTCATGTGGCGCACATAAAAAGGCTTTAAGCCACCCCGTCTGCTAGCAACACCACTTTATCTTTCAATACTTCTACTACACCACCTGTAATACTCAATTGGTTATTCGACTCTTTTGATTTGTACTCCACTTTGCCTTCTTTCAGCAAGCTAATAAGGGGTGCATGCTGGCTCAATACCTGAAAACTGCCATCAACGCCTGGAAACGTAGCTGATGATACTTCGCCTTCAAATACCTTTTTATCGGGTGTGATTATTTCTAAAAACATAAACTCAATTTGAAAATGAATTGCTTTGAAAATATACTCACTATCATAAATTGAAATCTTCAATTTTTATTGTCATTTTAAGTTCTTGCAGCTTTTTGAAACGAGAAAAGGTTTCTAAAATTCCCCCCAAACCAATTCTCAAATGTTCAAATTGGTTAGTTTTCAAATTAGTGCTTCGCGTCTGCCAACAGTTTCTCACCTTTTGCAACTGCCTCTTCAATGGTACCAACCAAGTTGAAGGATGCTTCAGGCAAGTAATCGTAGTGGCCATCCATAATCATGTTGAAGCCTTTGATGGTGTCTTTGATATCTACCAACGCCCCTTTCAAACCAGTGAAGGCTTCGGCTACGTGGAATGGCTGAGACAAGAAGCGTTGCACACGTCTCGCACGGCCTACGGTCAACTTATCTTCATCCGATAATTCGTCCATACCCAAAATCGCAATGATGTCTTGCAATTCTTTGTAACGCTGCAAAATCAATTTCACGCGCTGCGCACAGTTGTAGTGCTCTTCACCAACAATGTCTGCACGCAAAATGCGCGAAGTAGAATCCAACGGATCTACCGCAGGATAAATACCCAATTCTGCAATTTTACGAGACAATACTGTCGTTGCATCCAAGTGAGCGAATGTCGTAGCTGGCGCAGGATCAGTCAAGTCATCGGCAGGTACATAAACCGCCTGTACAGAAGTGATGGAACCATTTTTGGTTGATGTAATACGCTCTTGCATAGCACCCATTTCAGAGGCCAAAGTAGGTTGGTAACCCACGGCCGAAGGCATACGGCCTAAGAGAGCCGATACTTCAGAACCTGCTTGCGTGAAACGGAAAATGTTGTCGATGAAGAAGAGAATGTCGCGGCCTTTGCCAGTGCCATCACCATCGCGGAAGTACTCGGCAATCGTCAAACCCGACAACGCCACGCGTGCACGTGCACCAGGCGGTTCGTTCATCTGGCCAAACACGAAGGTCGCTTTTGAATCCTCTAGTTTCTGAGAATCTACTTTCGATAAATCCCAACCACCTGCGTGCAATGATTGCATAAACTCAGGACCGTAATCCACGATGCCTGCTTCAATCATTTCGCGCAACAAGTCGTTACCCTCGCGTGTACGCTCTCCTACTCCCGCAAACACTGACAGACCTGAGTATGCTTTCGCGATGTTATTAATCAATTCTTGAATCAATACTGTTTTGCCCACACCGGCACCACCAAACAACCCGATTTTACCACCTTTTGCATAAGGCTCAATCAAGTCAATTACCTTAATACCCGTATATAGCACTTCTGATGAGGTAGAGAGATTCTCGTAAGCGGGAGCCGAGCGGTGTATTGGCAATGACTTTGTTCCTTTCGGTCGTTTGATACCGTCAATTGCCTCGCCCACTACATTGAACAAGCGTCCTTTGATATCTTCACCGATCGGCATTTGAATAGGAGAACCTGTGTCGGTCACCTTCATGCCACGCACCAAGCCTTCGGTACCTTCCATCGAAATGGTGCGCACACGATCTTCGCCCAGATGTTGCTGGCATTCCAACACCACACGGGTGCCGTCAGCCTTGGTCACTTCGAGCGAATCGAGGATGTTGGGGAGTTTTGAGCCGGGTTCGTCAAACGCAACGTCTACTACCGGGCCGATAACTTGGGTGATTTTGCCAGTATTTGCCATGTATGGAGATTATTTATTCTTTCTGTAAATGATTGATTTTCAAGAAATTGAAAAAGAACAATTCCCTTCAAAATCCGAACCGCAAAAGTAGTTTTTTAAGCCGTTTATGCAAACAATGCTTCAGAGATATTAATGAGAATTTTGGGGCGGCTTGCCGGCTTTCGCTACTCGCCACCATCCACACCATCCAAATCCGGCTCAAACATGCCACTCAATCCCGGCCGCAAAAGACTTATCTTTGAGTGATGAGAACCGCATTTAAGTTAATGTTTGCAATTCTACTGCTTGCATTTGCTTGCGACAAAAAACAAAGTACAGTATCAAAATTACAAGGACATTGGCACATAGTGAGCAATGATCATTATAATTCCACCCTAGACATAAGTGATTCCACGGTAGTTTTTGATAAATACACATTGGTTTCCTACAGTGAAGAGTTCGGCTTTTTCGACTCAACCAGCCAAAGTCCTGTTTTGCCTTTTTATTGCGGCTGCGGTTCAGCTATTCTGCCTGTTTTTTCCAAATTCAAGTTACGACAAGACTCTTTGATTTACGATGATGATGAGTTGGCTGAGTGTTACGCATTCGGGCCTTTGTTATTTATTAGGAGCGATCCAAAGAAATGTTTTCAGCAGCACACTTTTTCTGGAGGTTTTTGGCACGTTAAACTAGATAAATTCCAACCAGCATCTGGCGACTTAATTAGTTATGACTCCTCTATTCGAAATCATCAACCTTGCCACGTTGGGATAGGTTATCCAAAGTTTTTGGAAGATGGGGTAGAGCCAAAAGTCCAAGCACATGACGTCTTCATTGAAAAAAATGAAATTCCGAAATTGCTCAACGAGATTAAAAGTCTAGGACAACCTATTGCTCTTTATTTTATAATCGATTCAAGTGTGCCAAGTGCCTACATACATTCAGTAATGGCTGAGTTCAAAAAAGAAAAAGACAAAATTCAGGCAGTATACCAGCTAGTGGAAGCTAATGGTCAGTTAGGCTATCAATTAATGGATTTTTAGTTGAAAGCTGGGTTGTTGTAGAGATAGAAAAAAGGCGTTTGCAACCTTAATCCACTCTCTAACCAGTTCAAAGGCTGTCGGCTCAAAACATAGTCTACACGCAGTTTGTGGTGAAGTTTGAATTTGACTTTCGGATCAACGGCCTGGTCAAACACAATGTTGGTGGTATACATGATTGTATTGCCGCTGGCACTGGAATAAGGCAGCAAAGCCTGCACAGCGCTACCGTAGTCGTATTCGTTGTAGGACCACAAAATAACAAGGTCTTTGTTTACCTCTACCGATGTTCGTATTTGCTGAAATGCCTCGCGCAGGGAGGCGTTATTTTGAAAATTGGCAAAAGCCTGTTGATGCTCTTCAATCACTTTAGTGCGATGTTTATTCACGGGTACCCAAAAGTAAATGAGCACCAACAGCAAGCCCCACTTGGTTACCAGCAACGGTCCGCGCATAGAGGCCACCAGCAACAAAGGCAACAACATTGCAGTTTGTTTTACAAAGTAAAAAGGGCTCACCGAATAAAATGCCATCAGCGTACCCACTAGGCAGAACGCCACCAACACAGCGGCCAGCTGAAAACGATCTTTGGTCTTCCAGAAATTGAAAATCGCCAGAATGCTCAAGCCCAATAACACAAACACCGGCACAGAACCCGTGGTAACAATTCGCCAAGCATTGGCCAATGTGGCTTTAATGCTTTCCACCAGAAAATTCCAAATGTTGAATGTGTATAGTTTTTCAAGTTTGTGCATTTCGCCTGCATAGGGCGGGGCAATACAAAAACGCAAATACAACACGGAAGCCACAATCCCTAACACGAAAATCAGCACCATCGGCACGCGCTGGCGCCAATTGCTGCCCAATGGAAGCAACGCGGCCAGAAAAAAGATGGTTGTGATGCGACAAAGCGAAAATACCAACACCAACATTATAAAAAGTGCAATCCATCTAGTGGTGGAGTGTTGTTGATATACCTGCCACAACACATGCACTAGCACGGTAGAAAAAAACAAGTGTAGTAATTCCGGAAAGTAGGAGTAAATGTAAACCGTAAACTGTTCTGAAATCAGCAGAATACCAGCCGACAATAGCTTATCTTCCATCGGCAATTGCAAGAAAAATACTATTGCCAACATGAGATAGGCCAACACAAAATGAAACCTGATAAACAGGCTGTTGGCATTGCCAAAAATCAATCTCAAGGTGCCGTACACTACATTGTATCCGGGCCCATACCAATTGAATTTGCCGACTTTTGAAACATCTTCTGCAATACAACTTTCGGCCTGCAGGCTTTGCGTTTCGGCAAAAAGTTGTGCCGAGCCGTAATAAATGACCTCGTCCTCATGCGCCACAAAGTAAGCGTCACCTTTTATTGTCTCTAGAAATTCCCAACTCAAAGACAAGAATGCCACTGCCACCAACAGCCCCAAAACGGCAAGTCGGATTTTAATCTGATGGGCAAGCATTATATTTAGGATTTTTTTCATCACTCAAACCAACCTTCAAAGAAAGTGAATAAACAGATACTAATTACTGGCGTGGCCGGAATGATTGGGTCGCACCTCGCAGAAGATTTGCTGGCAAAGGGATATAAAGTTACAGGCATTGACGACCTCACCTATGGAAAAATGGAAAACCTGGTGAATTGTGTCGACCAACCTCAATTCAAGTTGTATCGGGTAAGCATATTGGATTTTGATACGCTGAAGATTTTAGCCAAAGATATAGGCACCATTGTTCACTTAGCAGCGGTAAAAAAAATTGCCGAGAAGGACATCAGTTTGCCCACACTCATGGTCAATACAAAAGGCACTGAAAATGTGTTTGAAGCCGCCAAAATGTGGGGATGTAAAGTGGTCTTCGCCTCAACCTCTGATGTATATGGCATGTCACCGGATCTGCCATTGAACGAAAACGGTGATTTGTTGATTGGCCCAAGCATGATCAAACGGTGGAGCTACGCGGTTTCAAAGTTGTATGGCGAGCAACTGGCCTTTGGCTATTTCAACGACTACAAAGTGCCCATGGTGGTAATTCGGTATTTTGGTGGGTTCAGTCCAAGGTCGAGCTTTGCTTGGAGTGGAGGACACGTACCTATCTTTATCAGAGCTATTTTAAATGATGAAGAAGTGATCGTGCATGGGGACGGTTCGCAAACGCGATCGATGGGCTTTGTCACCGACTTGGTGCATGGAACTATACTTGCCATCGAAAACGAAGATGCCGTTGGCGAAGTGATCAACATAGGCAATGATGAAGAATTGTCAGTAATCGATACCGCAAAACTCATTCATCAGGTTGCGAACACTGGCAAGCCGCTAAGAGTAAAATATGTACCTATGAATGAGGTTTTCGGTCAGTACAAAGATATTCAACGCAGAATACCTAATTTAGCAAAAGCAAAACGATTATTGGGCTATTCGCCAAAGATAAAGTTGAAGGACGCGGTTGAACTTACACTTGCTGAAATCAAGAAAAGCAGATGATTTATTTCCTCATCCCGGTATTCAATGAAGAATTAAACATTCCTAATTTGTTTACCGAGTTAAATGCGCTCTCCCTACAAGAAGAACTTTTTTTTGTTTTTTCAGACGATGGCTCGAGCGACCAAACCAAAAATCTGATTCAGCAACATTTTGCCCAAAAGCAAATTGTCATTTTGGGAGATGGCATTAACCGTGGGCCTGGGGCGGCTTTTAATACCGGATTTGAATGGATTTTATCCTAGAGCAAAAATCCAAACGACCGGGTGGTTACGCTAGAAGCTGATTGCACTTCTGACTTATCCATTTTGTCGGTAATGCTCATGCTCAATCAAATGCAGTATGACGTGGTACTGGCATCAGTCTATGCCCAAGGTGGTGGATTTGACAAAACATCATTCTACCGAAAATTCACTTCAGCAGTTGCCAATTTCATTTTCCGGTTTTTATTTAACGTGCAGGTGCTAACATTGAGTTCTTTCTACCGCGTGTACTCGGTCAGCATCTTACAAAAGATAAAAGCATCACAATCAACTATCATTGCCGAAACAGGTTTCATCTGTATGTTAGAAGTATTGGTAAAAGCCATTCATCAACACGCAAAGGTAATTGAGGTCCCTATGAAGTTACATTCCAGCAAAAGACGTGGTCAATCGAAAATGAAAGTCCTTAAAACAACGTTTCAGTACTTCTCGTTTCTCCTAAAAAACAAAGGGGCCATCAAACCATGATATCCGTTCATAGATGAAGATAAAGAACTTCTGCACGGGGCAGGGCTTTTCTTTTTTAACGAGAGAGGGTTTGACATAAAGAACATTGCCTGCGATGGAACGAAAGGACTGCTCGCCCTAATACCAAACATACCCACGCAAATGTGTCTTTTCCATCAAGTGGCAGTTATTACCCGCTACCTCCCACGTAAGCCGCAAACTGCGGCCTACTTTCTCAATCAGAATAGTTTGTCACTGGTCTGGAAAAAGAAATGCCTTGATGAGTTGTAGAGGTGTTGGTGTTATCTGAAATATCAATAAATATCTCTCTATAGCCCTTTGAACGACATTTTTTCGAACCATCAAACATATTCTTGATGTACTGCTCTTCAGCAGAGCCTATTTCCATTTGACCTTTGATGTTATAGAATTTAGAATCTTTTTCGATTGACTAAAGAGAATCAGCAAAGTCAAGAAAAAGACAGCATCATTAAATGTCCAGTATTCCAAAACCCCGAGGCAACCGCCCCGGGGCTCTCTCTAATGCAAGCGGAGAGAAGGTTTTTGGTTAGTCGTTGCTAGTTGTTGGTTCTTGGACTAAAAGTCAACAACGAACAACTATCGACCAATTTAATAACGATAATAATCTGGTTTGAATGGTCCACTTACCTGTACACCAATGTATTTGGCTTGCTCAGGTGAAAGTTCTTCCAATTCAACACCAATTTTTTTCAAGTGCAAACGCGCCACTTTTTCATCTAAGTGCTTGGGCAACATGTAGACTCTATTTTCGTACTTGTCGTTGTTTTGCCATAACTCTAGCTGCGCCAACGTTTGGTTGGTAAATGAGTTTGACATTACAAAAGAAGGGTGACCTGTTGCGCAACCTAAGTTCACTAAACGACCTTCGGCCAATAAAATCACTTGACGACCGCTTTTCAACGTGTACAAATCTACTTGAGGCTTCACCTCATCTTTACTTGCGTTCTTGTTCAACCACGCAACATCAATTTCATTGTCGAAGTGACCGATATTACAAACAATCACTTTGTCTTTCATCGTTTCGAAGTGGCGACCCAACACAATGCCCACGTTACCTGTGGCAGTTACTACAATGTCAGCCTCTTTTACTGCATCGCTCATTTTCTTTACGGCAAATCCATCCATCGCAGCTTGCAAAGCACAGATGGGGTCAATCTCCGTCACGATTATACGCGCACCAGCTCCGCGCAACGAAGCAGCAGAACCTTTACCTACGTCACCGTAGCCGGCCACTACCGCAACTTTACCAGCCATCATCACATCGGTAGCTCTGCGAATGGCATCTACCAATGATTCTTTACAGCCGTACTTGTTATCGAATTTTGATTTGGTTACCGAGTCATTGATGTTGATGGCAGGCAGCGGCAATTTGCCAGCGTGCATGCGTTCAATCAAACGATGAACGCCCGTAGTAGTCTCTTCAGAAATTCCTTTGATGCCCGCCACCAATTCAGGGTTTTTATCCAACACCATGTTTGTTAAGTCGCCACCATCATCCAAAATCATATTCAATGGCTTGCCATCTTTAAAAGCATACAGCGTTTGCTCAATGCACCAGTCAAACTCTTGCTCATTCATGCCTTTCCATGCATACACTGGGATGCCGGCTGCTGCAATAGCCGCAGCTGCGTGGTCTTGTGTAGAGAAAATATTGCAAGAAGACCATGATACCTCCGCGCCTAACTCCACCAACGTTTCAATCAACACAGCCGTTTGGATGGTCATGTGCAAACAGCCCGCAATGCGTGCGCCTTTCAGCGGCTTTTGTTTGCCATATTCCTCACGGATGGACATTAAACCGGGCATTTCGGCCTCGGCCAATTTAATTTCTTTGCGGCCCCAAGCGGCCAACGACATGTCTTTTACTTTGTAAATGGGTTTTTCTGCTACCATGGCTAAATCTTGTTTTTAAAATTGCTGCAAAAATACAATAAAGACGGGTAACTAAGGGGAATCTTTTTGACTAACTTGATTTTTGGAGGGTATGGCCAAGCTTACAAAAAAACCGTGCTATCTGGCTTTTATAATTCAACACAACTAATCGTTGCACCATGATTTTTATAAATTGTTTTGATAGATTTCAATTGTTCGTTGCGTTGCATTATTTTTATAGCGTAAGAAAAATTCGAAATTTCAAAATTCCGCTCGGCTCATGCACAAATCGCTAATTTTAATTTTTTGCGCTATGAATAAACAGTTTTGTTTAATTGTAATGTTTATTACACTTATGCCAATATCATTATTTTCACAAGATTCGGTTGCACTTAAACGAAATGAAATAAAGTTAAATGTCGGCTATTTACTCGGAGGGTATCCCGAAATTTCTTATGAACGCGTATTGAACGAAGAATCATCCGTGGGGCTTTCAACAGGTGTGAATATCGAAAATAGTGATTACAAGTTCAACTTCATTCCCTATTATAGAGTTTATTTTGGAAAAAAACCCGCAGCAGGGTTTTTTATGGAAGGCAACCTCGCCTTATTTTCATTGAAACGAACAGAATACGACTATAGAAGGGGAATTCAGACTTATACAAATTTCTTGGGTTTCGGAGCTGGAATAGGTCTTGGTGGAAAATTCATTACTAAAAACGGTTTTATTGCCGAACTATTAGGAGGCCTTGGCCGCAATTTTGTTAATACTAATGTGATAAACGTTTACCCACGATTTGGCATTTCAATAGGAAAAAGATTTTAGTATTGCATTAGAAAAATCCAATTAATATAGTTTTTTTTAACTTTTATTAAAAATAAGCGTCTTAGAGCCGCTTTTATTTTAAACCTATCTAACGTGCACAAAAACGATGCGTAGCGTTTTTGCTTGTAATCGTCAAAAATTGAACCGCAGCAGGTACAACATTTTAAGCGCTAAAATGGGCTACTTTATTTTTCGATGAATCGTTTGCGTTCGGTCAGGCCCGGTTGAAAGCAGTGTGATCGGTACGCCCAGCTCCTTCTCCAATAATGTTATGTAATTCAATAGCTCCGTTGGCATGTGATGTTCTGTAATGCCTTCGATGGATGTATGCCAGCCTTTGACTTCGGTATAGATGGGCTCGATTTTTTCATGCACAAGTTCGTACGGCACTGTTTCGGTGATGGTGCCGTTGCTCAACTTGTACTTAGTACAAATTTTTATGGTGGGGAAAATATTCAATACGTCCGCCTTCATCATGAGCAACTGGGTAACCCCGTTGATCATAATTGAGTATTTTAGTGAGGGCAGGTCGATCCAACCGCACCTGCGTGGCCGGCCTGTGGTGGAGCCAAACTCGTTGCCTTCCTTACGCATTCTATCCCCTTGCTCATCGAGCAATTCGGTGGGGAATGGACCACTGCCCACACGCGTGGAGTAGGCTTTAAAAATGCCGTACACTTCGCCAATATTTTTTGGTGCCACCCCCAGGCCGGTGCATGCACCTGCGGTAACCGTATTTGAGCTGGTAACGAATGGGTAACTCCCGAAATCAATGTCGAGCAAAGAACCTTGTGCGCCCTCGGCCAAAATGGAAGAGCCTTTCTTGATTTCACTATTGATGAAATACTCGCTGTCGATGAGTTGAAATTGTTTCAAAAATTCAATGGCGTCCATGAACTGTTGTTCCAATGCATTCCAATCAAAAACCACCTCGTGCTTTTTCAAAATTTCAAAGTGGATATCGATCAGTTTTTGAAAGCGCTCTTTGAACTGGCCTGACAGCACATCGCCCACGCGCAAGCCCTGCCTGCCAATTTTATCTTGATAGGATGGGCCGATTCCTTTTAACGTTGAGCCAATTTTATTTTCGCCTTTTGCTTTTTCGTAGGCTTGGTCGAGCAAGCGGTGGGTGGGTACGATCAGCGTAGCTTTTTTAGAAATGAAAAGGTTGGATTTTACATTGAGATTGAATTTCTGAAGTTTTTCTATTTCGGTTTTGAATACGATAGGATCGAGCACCACTCCGTTGCCTATAACATTCTTTGTTTTATCACGAAAAATGCCAGAGGGAATTTGGTGCAGCACGTGTTTAATGCCGTCAAACTCCAGTGTATGCCCAGCATTCGGCCCGCCTTGAAAACGCGCCACCACATCATACTGAGGGGCCAACACGTCCACAATTTTTCCTTTCCCCTCATCGCCCCATTGGAGGCCCAGCAATACGTCTACTTTCATAGTTAAAGAATTGAGATAAGCGCTAACCAGTTGGCCGTGCTTACTAATTTACACTTGTAATTATTTCTTTGAAATTTCGTTTTCTGATTTGATGATCTGGAAAATGGCGTTCAGCTTTGTGATCACCAACAACTTTTTCACACTATCAGATGGATTCATCAAGTACACTTCACCTCCTTTATTTCTAAACTTGGTAAGGATGGTAATCAACACGCCAATACCGCTGCTATTGATATACCTCAGATCGGCAATATCGATGATGCAGGTGAGTACTTGGTGGCCAATCACATCGTTCACGGCTCCTACCAGTTTTGTACCACTGTCTTCGCCAATCAAATCGCCAGCGATCCGCAGCGTAAGTACTTTGTTATTGATCTCTTGTGCAAAAGTCATTTCTTTTTGTTTTCGCAGTTGGTTTTGTTGCAGGCCGCATACAAAATTAGCGAATGGTGCATCACTTTAAAATGCAAAAGTTCGCCCACTGTGTTTTGGATATTTTGGATGCGGGGGTCGCAGAATTCGGTCACTTTGTGGCAATCGGTGCATATCAGGTGATCGTGCTGGCGATAGCCGTACGACTTTTCATATTGGGCCAAGTTTTTACCAAATTGGTGCTTACTCACCAAGTCACATTCTACCAACAAATCAAGTGTGTTGTAAACTGTGGCGCGGCTTACGCGATAATTCTTGTTTTTCATTTTGATGTAAAGTGACTCGACATCAAAATGACCATCGCATGAGTAGATTTCCTCCAATATTGCGTAGCGTTCGGGGGTTTTGCGCAGTTCCTTGTTTTCGAGGTAAGCGACAAAAATCTGTTTTACTTCTTCGTAGACTTTGGGATTGAGCGCCATAAGAAAGGGCAAATATACGGATGTTTTGACGTGTGGAGGAGTTGACGTATCGGAGGTTGAGGTGCGGAAACAGTCTCACTTTACTTAAATCTGAATTAACTTGTAAATTGCCCTGTTTTATCCAACTAACAAAAGTAGTTATGAATCAAATAAAATTAATTGCCTTCACAACACTGTTTTTGTGGATGGCCAGTTGTACGCCTAAAAAAGAGTTTCAATCTAAAACAGGCGAAAGCGGTGGATATTCTTATGAATATGTTACCAATGACCCGCTCAATGTGCGGATTTATACCTTGAAGAACGGTCTAAAGGTTTATTTAAGCCAATACCAAGCTGAGCCACGCATTATGACTGCCATTGCAGTGAAGGCTGGCGGAAAGTTTGACCCTGCCAACGCCACGGGGTTGGCCCATTACCTGGAGCACATTATGTTCAAAGGCACTGGCGACTTCGGTACACAAAATTGGGAAAAGGAAAAAGTGATGCTCGATAGCATCGAAGCCATGTTTGAAACCTACCGCACACTGAAAGATTCCACTGCCCGGGTGGAATACTACAAAAAAATTGATGAGCTTAGCAACGAAGCGGCAAAACTGGCGATTGCCAATGAGTACGACAAAATGGTGTCGGAGATAGGAGCAAAAGGCACCAACGCTTACACCACTGAAGACCGAACTGTTTACATTAACGATATTCCCGCCAATCAAATCGAAAACTGGCTAACGCTGGAGGCGAACCGTTTTAAAACCATTGTGCCGCGGTTGTTCCA
The DNA here is from genome assembly GCA_046094265.1 of Cytophagales bacterium. GTDB lineage: Bacteria > Bacteroidota > Bacteroidia > Cytophagales > Cyclobacteriaceae > ELB16-189. The sequence continues at coordinate 6,865 of JBJTHA010000382.1, read as the reverse complement.
TACCGAATTGGAGGCTGTTTACGAAGAAAAAAACCGAAGCTTAGATAATGATTATTGGAAAACGTACGAAGCCCTTTATGCCAACGCTTTTAAAAAGCACCCATACGGAACCCAAACGGTGATTGGCACCATCGATCATTTGAAAAACCCTTCCATTACAGAAATCAAGAATTACTTCTATAAATACTATCGACCCAACAATGTGGCGATTTGTTTAAGCGGAGATATTGATTTCGACAAAACCATCGCCCTGATTGACCGCCAATTTGGAAGTTGGGAACCCAACCCCGACTTGAAAGAGTGGCAGCCTATTCAAGAAGACGAAATCACCCAACCCGTGCAGGTGGAAGTTTACGGACCCGATGCCGAATGGTTGAATTTGGCTTTTCGTTTCAAAGGCACAAAGTCGGAAGAGGCAGGCATACTCCGATTGACGGATATGATATTATCGAATTCGCAAGCTGGGTTAATTGATTTGAACTTAAAACAACAACAAAAAGTATTGGAGCCATCCAGCTATGTCGATAACTTAAATGATTACTCTCTTCACACCTTTACGGGCAAACCGCGCGAAGGGCAAACATTAGAAGACGTAAAGAAGCTATTGTTGGAGCAGATTGACTTAGTGAAGAAAGGTCAATTTGACGATTGGCTGATTGAGGCGGTCATCAACAATTTGGAAAAGAGTGCCATTGAGCAATCGCAATACAATTGGTCACGATCCAATGACTTGGTAATGGCCTTCACCAATGGCATCAACTGGCAAGATTATGTTGCACGCACCAGCAATCTGCGCAAGTACAAGAAAGAAGACATTGTAAAATTTGCAAATGATCATTACAAAGAAAATTATGTAGCAGTGTACAAGCGTAGCGGCAAAGACTCTAATCAGAAAAAAGTAACCAAACCCTCTATTACCAAAGTGGCGCTCAACAAAGAATCCAAGTCTCCATTCCACGAGAAGCTGCTCGCAAACAAGGTTGAAAAAATACAACCGCGCTTTATTGACTACGAAAAAGATATTGAGAAGTTGAAGATGAATAAGGATGTAGATGTGCTCTATACCCGCAATGCCGAAAATCAGCTCTTTACATTATACTACCTTTCAGATGTTGGTACGAACAACGATCCTAAAATAAAAGCAGCGGTAGAATACCTTCAATACATCGGCACCGATGAAATGAGTGCCGAAGACGTTAAAAAAGAGTTTTATAAACTCGGTTGCAACTTTGGTGTGTTTGCCAGCGAAGACCAAACCTATGTGTACATTAATGGCCTCAGTCAAAACATGGACAAAGCGATTGTGTTGTTTGAAAAACTATTGGCCAACCCAAAAGCCGATGATGAGGCGTTGGCTAAAATGATCGATGGAAACTTTAAGCAGCGCGATGACATTAAAAAGGATAAATCGGCTATTCTGTGGGAGGGCCTCATGAACTATGGATTATACGGTGCACAGTCTCCGTTTACCAATGTGCTCACCAATAAAGAGCTGCGCGAGTTAAAGGCACAAGAACTGGTAAACATTATCAAAAACTTTACACAAACCGAACACCGTGTGTTGTACTACGGCCCGAAAACGGCAAATGAGCTAGTTGCATCACTTAACAGCGGGCATCGATTGCCAGAACAATTGAAACCTGTGCCAACAGCGGTGGAGTTTCAAGTGCAAAACATGGATAAGCCAACGGTGTACTGGGCGAACTACGACATGGTGCAAGCAGAAATTATCTTTCTTTCGAAAGGCGAGAAGTTTGATGCCCAACGCATGGCTGCGGCACGCATGTTTAATGAATATTTTGGAGGAAACATGAGTTCCCCCGTATTTCAGGAGCTGCGTGAAGCACAAGGCCTGGCGTATTCAGCCTTTGCGCAATACAGCGTAGGTCAGAAAAGAACGGAGCACGATCAGTTCTTTGGCTACATTGGCACCCAAGCCGATAAGCAGGCTGAATCGATGAAAGCGATGATGGATCTCATCCAGAATTTTCCACGGTCGGAAAATGGTTTTGAGGTGGCACGCAATTCACTAATGAACCAACTGGAAAGTGAACGCATCACCAAAACAAACATCTTATTTAACTATGAATCGGCCAAGCGCAGAGGGGTAGATCATGATATGCGCAAGGACGTGTATGAGCAAATTCAAAACATGACCATCGAGGACGTTTCAAATTTTCAAAGAGATTTTATAAAGGGAAGAAACTTTAACGTAGTGCTGGTTGGCGACAAAGGAAAACTCAATTTGAAAGACCTGCAGAAATACGGCACCGTTCGCGAATTGACATTAGATGAATTGTTTGGATATGAAAAGCCGTTGAAGATTGATAAAGAGGGATTGAACCGATAGGCTCGTTATACAATTTAAGTGAAGGGCCGTCTGTAGCAAGACGGCCTTTTTTATTTCTGATGAACAATGCTTAAGGCAAAGGATGAGAAGGTTGTACCATTAAATTGACGTTGATCCATCTTTATTCATGCGCCCTGTTTATCAACAGGCAATTATAAAGCTACTTCGGAAAAATGCTGGCATCCATATTGGGCAACAGCCGCAATGCGTTTTTGTAGTAGATTTTTTTGAGTATTTTATCGGAAAGACCAATGCCATACATTCGCCAAAAGGCATGGTAACGCTTGTGGTACGGAAAGTACTCATCCTCTGTCTCCAATACGCGGAAGTAGGTTTCATACTCATCGGGCACCCAGCTATCTTTTCCAAACAACACACGATCTTGGTATTTGGTGAGAAAAGCCTTGGCAGCGCGCGGCTGCCTACCTAGTTCAGCGATCACTGCACCAATTTCGGTGTACATGTTTGGAAACTGATCCATTAACTGACTTAACTTTTTTAAGTCGCTACCAAACCAGCCGAGGTGGGCATTGATGAATTTTGTCTTGGGGTGCTTGCGGAAAATGTTATGCTGTTCGGCAATAATGGTTTCCCATTTCACGGTATCGGTATCGTGCCTGCGGCCCGGATGTAATTTTAATTCCAGCCATCTCTCATTGTTTTTGTCGATCGGTTGCCAAAATTGTTTGGGGTCTGCGGCATGTATCAATACGGGTATGCCCAATTCGCCACATTTTGCCCACACAGGGTCAATCCGCGGGTCATCTATATGTATTCTGTTCCCCTTGCTGTCCTTATTGAACATTCCCAAACTCTTATAAATCTTCAGGCCTTTGGCTCCGCGCTTAACATCTATTTCCAATTGCTTTACCGCACGGGCGGTCCAGTCGGCATCGTCAATCGCTCCAAAATCTATGTTCGTAAATAACACAAAGCGTTTGGGGTACTGTTTGGCAATATTTTCAATTGATCTTTCCAAATGGTCGCCACTGCTGCGAAAGCCACGGCCGCTCAAGTTGATCATCACGGCCATGTTCAACTTATCCATTTCTTTAATCAGGCCGCTCAGGTCGGCATTGTTCATGTTGCCTTGGTGGTTGTGAATGTCGATAAACGGAAATTTGGCACGCACCACTCTGTGCTCGTCCACCTTCAGGCTGCTGGGCGGGTCATACTCTTCAAAATCCATCTTCATGTCCAGCGGCCGCTCCTGCCCCAGTGTTACCATTGCCATGCCCATCAGGCAAATGTAGATTGTCGCAAGTTTTTGCATACAGTGAATTTACGAGTTGACTTTAAAAACAGTAAGGAAAATTACATTAATGGCTTTAAACTCTTATGTAAGTTTCTAATCTAACAGCACTCACAAACGAAGAACCAGTCACGTTATGGAAAAAATTAAGCAAGCCCTTCAACACAGTGCAAAGATACTGAAAGATGATGTGGATATGTTCCGGCAAATCATCCTCAAATCAGGGGGTGGTAACTTGCCGACCGACATAATCGAAAAGCATGCTTTTAAAAGAGATTGAAGAAGCTCTGACTCAGATTAATCGTCCCCAATCTGCACATTCTTGAACTATCGCAAAGATTCCGTCCGAATTCTCTCCATGAGCACATTGGGCATTTGGCGCCCATTTCATAACTTGCTTCATTGTAAAAAAAACTATGAAACGCCTTCTTTTTTTCTTGTGCGGAGTTTACCCCCAGTTGTTGGCACAAACCATCGACCAGCAGTTGGATATAGCCAAGCGCAAAATCGCATCGGCCAACTTTATTGAAGCCAAGGCTGATCTTACAAAGATGCTTGAGGCCAACCCGAAAAATAAAACGGCTTACATCATGCGCGGCCGTACTAAGATGGGTTTGCGCGACTTTTACGGAGCCATTGGCGATTTTAACGTTGCGCTTGACATTGATTCTACCTTGGCCGAAGCTTTTAACTACCGCGGAGAGGCAAAGGTGAATTTAGGTGATGACCAAGGTGCAATAGCAGACCTTGATAAAGCAATACGATTCAACACAAAATATACCGAAGCATATACAAATAGAGGTTTTGCAAAATATAACATCGAAGACCTGCAAGGCGCGTATTTTGATTTCTCAAAAGCCTTGGAATTGGGGCCTGCTGATGATGACAAGTACGTTAACCGTGGTATTGTTAAGTCTGAGTTGGGCGAGTACATTAGTGCCATTGACGACTATACTAAGGCAATTGAAATTGATAAAAATGATGCCAACCTCTATAACTACCGTGGGGTGGCATTTTACAATAGCAGTAACTTTGAAAAAGCGATTACCGATTATGATCAGGCAATTAAAATTGACCCCAAAGATCCGCTCAAGTATGAAAACCGTGCATTGGCAAAAACCGCTCTAGAAGATTTAAAGGGAGCCTTGGAGGATTACAATAAATCACTGGAACTAAATAACGATAATCCCGAGACCTTTAACCTGCGCGGAGTGCTAAAACACACCATGCAAGACTACGGTGGCGCGATAGCTGATTACACCAAGGCAATTGAATTAGATAGTGATAACCCCACATACTATGACAACCGCGCGTTGAGTAAAGCACAAAAAGAAGATTACGCTGGTGCAGTGGAGGACTATACCTCATCAATCGATATTTATCCAAATGACGCAGAAACATACTACCAGCGTGCGTTAGTGAAAATAGCGATGAGCAATAATTACGATGGCTGTCTGGATTTTAAGCGTGCTGAAGAACTTGGCTCTGCCGATGCAAAAGCCGCTATCAAAAAGAATTGCAAGTAGCGCGGCCAACGGTATTCGAGACTGTGTTTTTCTGTCATAAATCCTCACCTTGAAGTTCGCCATTATCCTTAACGGAATATCACGAAAGAAGAAATTCTTTTACGGCAGTTTGCTATCGGCTCTCCAAACCAAATTCGATTGCACGGTTTTTGAAACCAAGTATAACGGGCATGCCAGCGAACTAGCGCGACTATTACCGGATGAATTCACTGCGGTGTTAGCGGCAGGTGGAGATGGAACATTGCATGAGGTGCTTAATGGCATCATGAGACGTAATTCTCCCCTTGCTTTGGGTATAATCCCTTTGGGCTCGGGCAACGACTTTGCTGCCACCTGCGGAGTGAGGGCCAACGTTTCATCTATGCTGCACGTATTGAACGGACTCCCGAAGCCAACAGACATCGGGAAGATATCCTGTACAGATGACAACGGAAATCTTAAACATGAATTTTTCTTAAATGTGTGTAGTGTGGGAATGGGCCCCAACACAGTAACTCGCATGGCACAACTACCAACATGGCTGGGTGCTCACGGCAAATACTTGTCTGCAATCATCCTAACATTTCTCACAGACAAGGCAGAGGAAATACAGATTGAAGGAAATTGTTTTGAATGGAAAGGAAATGCTCGAGTAATTGCCGTTGCCAACGGAAAATCGTTTGGAAACAAGATTTACATCGCCCCTCATGCCCAGATTGATGATGGGCTTTTGAATTTATTTGTGGGTGGCGATGTGCCGTTGCCAAAGTTCTTGTGGTACTTGCAACAGATGAAAAACAACCGTGAGGTGAATGCGCGGCAAATTCGCTATTGCGTAGCGGATGACTTAAGGTTGTCATCGGCAAGACCAACCAAACTTGAAGCAGACGGTGAGTTGGTAGGCTGGTTGCCGGCAACCATTCGAATGGTTACTAACTGCATCAATATGCTAAGATGAGACAAACTCTAGGGTGGAGGTTGTATCAATCTCACAAATAAGTTATCAATTACGCTTTATTAACAACGAGTGTGCCAGCTATAATGTCGTGCAGAGCTTGTTTTTTAGCTGTAAAGGCAGCAATAACGTATCCGATAAGCATTGTACAATTCGATAACAAGCGACAAAGATTACGCACCAAAGCCTTGGAAAAATTCAAGGGAGCTCCGTTTGTATCTGTCACAATTATTCCCAGCACCATCTTTCCAAGGGTTGCTTGCGTTTTGGAAGATTCCATAAAACTGAAATAAAGTACTTGGATAACCATGGCGAGAACCCAAACTGCACCTAGGGCAGCTACGATTGCTCCGACCAGCCCTAACGCAGCATCAGGGTCTGCGCTTTGCATCTCTTCCATCTTACTAAAAAAGCCGAACCCCAGTGCTCCCAAAATCGGAACGAAGACAAAAGTCTGAACGATTCCAATAATAATTCCATCAATCACAACGGCTATCAGTCGTTTCCAAAATGCGGCATACTGTTCCATGGTACTGTGTGTTTAAGTTTTGTTTAGGTGTGGAAATTTATTCATTAGAAACTCAATTATCAAAAAAAAAGGAATTTATGGTTTGACTTCCCGATGAAACCATTTATAAGCAGCTAAAGGATGGCATCCAAACCTCTCAGTTCTGATGTTCTCCAAGCATAAATTCAAGCTCGAATTTTCGGCTAAATCCAGGTAAAACCTAGTAGCCCAATGCACACATGCAGTCCTGCAATTCTACGAAAAATGAATGTTAGCAGTTTAATTGGGCATAATG
>JBJTHA010000381.1:0-4215 GCA_046094265.1 Cytophagales bacterium | reverse complement strand
ATGTATTGGAGGCGGGTTTTTATTTCGGTGAGAATGCGCTCCGAAACTTTTTGTTCATACGCTGGCAATGTCAAATTTTCGAAGAATGCTAATACATCTTCGAGCGGCATCAATACTAAGTCTGTAATCGAAGTGTCGGCAATCTTTACATACGATGCATCTTTTCGGAGTTTGGTACCACGGCAATCCGGGCAGGTTGTTCGGCCGCGATACCGCGAAAGCATGACACGGTATTGAATCTTGTGTGTTTTGGAAGCAAGGTAACGAAAGAACTCGTGCAATCCGTCAAAGTATTCGTTTCCGTTCCATAGTAAATCGTATTGCTTGCGCGATAACTCACCGATGGGTCTGTGCACCGGAAAGTCAAATTTGATTCCATTTTTCAGCAAGGGTTTTGCCCACTCGCTCATCACTTCGCCTCGCCAAGGCGCAATGGCACCCTCGTAAAGAGAGAGGCTTTTATCAGGAATTACTAAATCTTCATCAATGCCCAACACTTTGCCAAACCCTTCACAGGTTTGACAAGCACCATAGGGATTGTTAAAGCTAAAGAAATTAACAGATGGTTCGGTAAACGTAATGCCATCCAACTCAAAGCGGTCGGAGAAATTTTTTTTGGCTTGTCCTTCTACATAAACAATACAATCGCCATGCCCTTCAAAAAAAGCAGTCTGGACTGAGTCAGATAAACGAAAGGTCAGATCTTCGTCCGCAGCATTCACAGCGGCACGGTCGATTAGGATTTCGATTGTGTCATCTTTTTTGGGCTGAGATTTTTTTCCCTCACCCCTTCCCCTCTCTCTGGGTACAGTGGTACCTGAAGGGCTGGGTGAGGGATTCACCAACTCTTCAATAAACTTTAGCTCACCACTTATCAATACGCGCGCAAAGCCTTTGCTCAACAGTAAATTGAGTTCGTCTGCCAACTTTCTCCCTTTTTGCAGCTTAAGTGGGCTGGCTACCATTACTCGTGTTCCTTCTGCTTGGCGATTGATGAACTCAACCACATCTGTTACGGAGTCTCGCTTTACTTCTTGACCACTGATAGGCGAATAGGTTTTACCAATACGTGCAAAGAGTAATTTGAGGTAATCATAGATTTCGGTTGTGGTGCCCACGGTAGAGCGTGGGTTACGTGTGTTCACTTTTTGTTCTATGGCGATGGCCGGTGATACCCCACGGATGTAATCGACTTCGGGTTTTTCCATCCGCCCCAAAAATTGACGTGCATAGGAACTTAGGCTTTCTACGTACATGCGCTGCCCTTCGGCAAACAATGTATCAAAGGCCAGTGACGATTTGCCTGAACCCGATAGCCCCGTAATCACCACTAGCTTATTGCGTGGTATAGCAACGCTCAGATTTTTGAGGTTGTTAACCCGTGCCCGTTTGATGACGATATACTTGCGTGGATCGAGTTCGTCTAACTGAACATCTGAAAACGGAAGAGTTGGAGAGTTGGCCATAATTGCGTAAAAATAAAAAAACACCATCGGTTATGATGGTGTTCGCTCTTTTTGAATTTTATTTCACCAACTAATTGTCAAAATCGGGGTCATAACTTGCCTCTTTACCCCCGCTTCCGCCTTCATCGTCAAACCCATCGCCATCGCTCTCGCCACTATTGTCAAAGTCATCATCATCACCACCACGCACGTCATCTGCCGGGTCAAATTCTTCACGTTCGCTCGATTCCATATCGTAGCCACCATCGCTGTTTTTGGTTACTGGCACCTTTACCAATACCACTGCATCTTCCGTTTCGATTGGGAATACGAAAATGGGTTCTTTTTTTGCGTTTGTAATACGCGTGATGCTTGCCTCGTACCCATTGGGGTATTGTTCATGCACCAAATCTTTTAAATCTTCTGGTAAAGTTTCTAAGCTTTTAATGAGTTTTTTCTTCGCAACGGCCATTTCTTTAATTTATTGTGAAAAACGGTTCAATTAGCGAAAGAAATTATACAACAGGCAAGATTTTTTGTAATTATTTTTGGATTATCTTAATTTAATACTACTTTGCTTGACTCAAATAATTTAAAAAAAGAAAATTTAACCCACCACACTATCGAGCAATACATTTACGTTACCTAAACGCAAGACAGATGATTGACAGAAGATTCAGCGATAGCCAATTGGTATCGCTCTATCAAACCGGTAACGAAGAGGCTTTCGAAATGCTACTTCACAGACACAAGTCCCGTATTTATACGGCCATTTATTTAATAGTTCGTGATCGCTACGAGGCAGAAGACCTGTTGCAAGACACCTTTATCAAGGCGATTAATACCATTAAAAGCGGCCGTTATAACGAAGAGGGAAAATTCCTTCCTTGGATCAGCCGGATTGCACATAATTTGGCGATTGACCATTTTAGGCGCAATAAACGCTACCCAGAGGTTACTTTAAGTGACGGCAGCCCATTAATCAACTCGATACAGTTTGCGGAAGAATCGTACGAGGCAAAGCAAACCATGCGCGACACACGTTCGCGAGTGCGGGATTTGATAAAAGGATTGCCAGAAGAACAAAAGCAAGTGCTGATTATGCGGCATTACTTGCAAATGAGTTTTCAAGAGATTGCCGACCGCACAGGCGTGAGCATTAACACGGCCTTGGGGCGTATGCGGTATGCGCTGATCAACTTAAAGAAGAAAATGACAAAAAATAATATTGCCTATGATAAAGATTTTTACCCAAAACGACCTGATTCGCTTGCTTTACCAAGAGACCTCGGAGGAGGAAACGAAGGAGATTAAAAAAGCTTTGCTGTGCGATAGCGAACTGCAGGCGCAATACAACGAACTAAAAGTAAGCATAGATGCGCTGAGTGAAGTGCAATTACAGCCTTCATCCGCAAGCGTACTTAATATTTTAAGTTACTCGCGCAGTGCGCAGCGAGAGTGAGATAAATAAAAGTGAACGATCCATTCAACTTATCGCTTTTTGGTAGTTTGTAAGTATTGCACCGGATTACCGACCAAGGTAATCCACTACTTGTTCAACCAATTCTTTCGATTTTAAATGATGCCCCAAGCCTTGGGTGGTTATTAGGTGGGAGCTTTTCCAAGCAGAGTTCATCTCAACAGCATTTTTGTAGGGAGCTTCCTCATCTTCGGTATCATGAATAATTAGCCCGGGTATTTTAATTGTAGAAGCGAAATCCTTGATTTTAAAATAAGATGGTGCATGGCCAATCGTAGAGATAAAGTGATTGGTAATTAACTCTGTGACGCGCGAGTTTAACCCTAAAAGCTGGCGGTAATAATTGAAAAAGAATTCCACTTCGCCAGGGGCAGCCATCACTACAATCTTCTGTACTGGCATCGTTGCATTTTGGTGTAATGCATAAATGGTGGCGAAGCTGCCAAATGAATGGCTTAGTATCGCTTCAATTGAAGAATGCGTGTTAACAAACGATTCAATCAGGCCGGCATAGTGTGGTAAGTTTAAAAAATCCCCTTCCGACAGGCCGTGGCCGGGAGCATCCAAAGAAATAATCGTATAGCGATCCTTCGGAATGGCATTGATGACGTAACGCCACCAATAGCTATGACTTTGCCACCCATGCAGCAATAAAACAACTTTGGATCCGTGCCCCCATTTATAGGCTTGCACTCTTTTTTGTGCATACTCAACTGTAAATTTTTCTTTGGCTGTATTCAAAAAGTCCAGCTGATGGGGTTTCATTTTTATACGCTGAGGCCAGCAAAATATTTCAAAGCCTTTTCGGGCCGCGTACGGTGGGTTCAAATAAGCTAAGGTATTGAGGTAAGCCCCCACCATGCGCACTACTATTTTATTCATATCATCTCTTCTGACTATGATTTTTTGGAGGGTGGTTGGGGATTGTGAACACAAACTTACTTCCGCTGTGGGCTTCGCTCTCCACCCAAATACTTCCGCCATTACTGGTTACAAAATCTTTACAGATCAGTAATCCCAATCCTGTGCCCTTTTCGTTGGCCGTGCCTTGTGTGCTTTCAACGGACATCGTAAATAGATTCTTTTGTTTTTCGGGATCAATACCCACACCTGAATCAGCAATAAAGACGGTGGTGAACTCGTTTTTTATGTTTGCAGAAATATCGATAGTGCCTCCTTCATCGGTAAATTTTACTGAGTTTGCTAATAAATTGCGCACAACTGTTTTGATCATATCCACGTCTGCATACACGGTAACCGTATTGGGCACACGGTTCGTTAACTTTACTT